>CAKZYH010000552.1 GCA_937884725.1 uncultured Paracoccaceae bacterium | reverse complement strand
GCCCGCTTCAGCCGCCCGAACAGGACGATCTCGTCAAGCCGGTTGAGGAACTCCGGCCGGAACGTGGCGCGCACCATCTCCATCACAGGCCCGCGCGCGTCCTCCACATCGTCGCCCTCGCCCTGCGCGGCCAAAAACTCAGCGCCGGTGTTGGAGGTCATCACGATCATGGTGTTGCGGAAGTCCACCGTACGGCCCTGACCGTCGGTCAGACGGCCATCGTCCAGAACCTGGAGGAGCACGTTGAAGACGTCCGGGTGCGCTTTTTCGATCTCATCGAACAGCACCACCTGGTAGGGCCTGCGCCGCACAGCCTCGGTGAGCGCACCGCCTTCCTCGTAGCCCACATAGCCCGGAGGCGCGCCGATCAGACGGGCGACAGCGTGCTTTTCCATGTACTCAGACATGTCCATGCGCACCATCGCGGTGTCGTCGTCGAACAAGAACGCGGCGAGCGCTTTAGTCAGCTCAGTTTTACCAACACCCGTCGGACCCAAGAACATGAACGAGCCAATGGGCCGGTTCGGATCGGAGAGGCCCGCACGGGCACGGCGGACCGCAGTCGACACCGCATGAACCGCCTCCGGCTGGCCCACAACACGCGCCTCCAAAGCCTCTTCCATGCGCAGAAGCTTTTCGCGCTCGCCCTCCATCATCTTGTCGACCGGGATGCCAGTCCACCGGGACACAACGCCCGCGATGTGGCTCGACGTCACGGCCTCTTCCATCATGGGGGAGGCGTCTTCATTGGCCTCCTGCTCGGCAATCTGCCGCTCCAGGTCGGGGATGACGCCATAGGCGAGTTCACCCGCCCGTGCGAGGTCGCCCTGGCGCTGCGCGATGGCAAGGTCGGACCGCGCGGCGTCAAGCTTGGCCTTGGCGTCCTGGGTGGCGCCCAGCTTGTCCTTCTCCGAGCGCCAGCGCTGGGTGAGAATGGCGGAGTCTTCCTCCAGCCCGCTCAGCTCATGCTCCAGCTTCTCCAGCCGATCCTTGGATGCAGCGTCCATCTCGCGCCGGAGCGCTTCACGCTCGATCTTCAGCTGCACAATGCGCCGGTCGAGCTCGTCGAGCTCCTCGGGCTTGGAATCCACCTGCATGCGCAGCCGCGACGCCGCCTCGTCCACCAGATCGATGGCTTTGTCGGGCAGGAAGCGGTCGGCGATGTAGCGGTTGGAAAGCGTCGCCGCCGACACAATGGCGCTATCGCTAATGCGAACGCCATGGTGCAGCTCGTACTTCTCTTTCAAACCGCGCAGGATCGACACGGTGTCTTCCACCGTCGGCTCATTCACAAAGACCGGCTGAAAGCGCCGGGCGAGGGCGGCATCCTTCTCAACGTACTTGCGGTACTCATCGAGCGTCGTCGCGCCAACGCAGTGCAGCTCACCGCGCGCAAGCGCCGGCTTCAGAAGGTTGGACGCATCCATCGCGCCAACAGTTTTGCCGGCACCCACCAGCGTGTGCACCTCGTCGATGAACAGGATCACATCGCCGCTCGACTTGATCTCGTTGAGCACCGACTTCAGCCGCTCTTCGAACTCGCCGCGATACTTCGCGCCGGCAATCAGCGCGCCCATGTCGAGCGACAGGAGCGTTTGGCCACGCAGCGATTCGGGCACATCCCCGTTGACAATGCGCAGCGCCAACCCCTCAGCGATGGCCGTTTTACCAACGCCCGGCTCGCCGATCAGGATCGGGTTGTTCTTGGTCCTGCGCGACAGAACCTGGAT
>CAKZYH010000551.1 GCA_937884725.1 uncultured Paracoccaceae bacterium | reverse complement strand
TGACCGTGCAGTTTGACAAGGCGGGTCGGAAGCGGGTGATCGACAGCTTCGTGCAGGCGGTGGCCTGACGCGGTCTCGCCGCAGCGGGCCGAACGATGCTGCGATGTGTGACACTTTCGCATCATTCATGTTTGCAACGTGGCTCGATGCGCCCTCACCCGAAGCCATCGATTTGCGAATAATGCCGCTGGCCGTATCAATCCCGGGCTAACCAACGCAGCGTATGGTTGCGTAGTTGTGAGTTCGGAGGGCGCTATGGACCGGATTAAAATTACCGGCGGGGCTAAGCTCGAGGGCGTCATTCCCATCTCTGGCGCGAAAAATGCCGCGCTGCCGCTGATGATTGCTTCGCTGCTGACCGACGAGACGTTGACGCTTGAGAACGTCCCGCGGCTCGCTGATGTGCGCCAGCTGTTTCATATTCTGGAGAACCACGGCGTCGATCACGCGGTGCAGGGTAAGCGCAACGGGATGGACGATTTGGCGGGCCAGACGGTCAGCCTGACCGCGCGCGCCATCGTGGATACCCGTGCACCCTACGATCTTGTGTCGAAGATGCGCGCGTCATTCTGGGTGATTGGTCCGTTGCTTGCGCGCATGCACGAGGCGGATGTGTCGCTCCCTGGTGGCTGCGCGATTGGTACGCGGCCGGTGGACTTTTTCCTTGAAGGACTAAGGGCGCTTGGGGCGGATATTGAGATTGAGCGCGGCTATTGCCTGGCCCGCGCCAAAGGTGGCCTCGTCGGCAACCGCATCAGCTTCCCGCGCGTTTCGGTGGGCGCGACGCATGTCATGATGATGGCTGCCACCCTCGCCAAGGGCGAGACGGTGATTGAGAACGCGGCCCGCGAGCCGGAGATCGTCGACGTTGCCGAGTGCCTGATTGCGATGGGCGCGAAGATCGAAGGTCACGGCTCCAGCACGATCTACATTCAGGGCGTGCCGCGCCTTCATGGCGCGCGTCACCGCGTGGCGCCGGACCGGATCGAGGCCGGCACCTACGCTATGGCGACCGCGATGGCGGGTGGGGACGTGACGCTGGACGGCGCGACACCGCAGCATCTGGAGCATCCGATCGAGCTTCTGCGCCAAGCTGGCGCCGAGATCGACATCACCAATCGCGGGATCCGGGTTCGCCGCAACGGGCATGGCATTCACGCCGTTGACGCTGACACGGCGCCGTACCCCGGGTTCCCTACTGATCTGCAGGCGCAGTTCATGGCGCTGATGACGGCGGGCAAGGGCACGAGCCACATCACTGAGACGATTTTTGAGAACCGTTTCATGCACGTGCAGGAGCTTGCCCGGCTTGGCGCGAAGATCACGCTTGATGGCCAGAAAGCGACCGTGGAGGGTGTTGAGCGGCTGCAAGGTGCCGAAGTTATGGCGACTGATCTGCGTGCATCGGTGTCGCTCGTGATCGCCGGGTTGGCGGCTGAGGGCGACACGGAAGTGAGCCGGATTTACCACCTTGACCGCGGGTTTGAGCATTTGGAACAGAAGCTGTCTCGTTGCGGTGCACAAATCGAGCGAATCAGCGACTAACCCGCTTCTCCCTCCCGGTCAGCGCCTTAAGTCAGCGTCGGACAGGACCGGATGAACAATGCCCGCCACTTCGACCCCCATTAAGATTGCCGCGCTTGAGGCTGACGACCTTCAGGTTTTGTCGGCCCACACCCAGGATGCCGTCTTCAAGGTGAGCGACATCAGTTGGACGCCGGCGGACCAGCGCGTCATCGTTGTGGTGAACCGGTTCGCGTGGGAGGACGCTAAGCCGCGCAAGTCCAAGGACGATGAGCGGCGGCGCGCAGTCCTGCAGTTCGACAAGGTGACGCGATTCCAGGCGCAGGGCATTTCGCCGTCCGACAAGGGGTCGGTGCTGTCCATTCTTGCGATCCTGTTCCATGCGACGGATGCGCCTGCGGGGACGGTGAGCCTCGTGTGCTCAGGCTCGGCCGTGCTGAAACTCGATGTGGAGTGCGTCGAGGCGCGGCTGACGGACCTGGGGTCAGCCTGGAGCGCGTCGAAACGGCCGAACCACCGGCTGGGCAAGCCCTGAGTAGGGCGCAATTGCGCGGCACTTCAGGAAGGAGCGAGGCGGTGTGACGGCCGTTTGCGGGCCTGATCGAAACGGTCGCGCCGTTTCGCGTCAGCCAATCACGGTTGCGCGCGCCGCCCAGGCCGCGCCATAGCTTTCGGCTCACGAAGAGCCTGTTCCATGCACCGCCTAGACGCCAACACCCAGACTTTCGAAGCCGACTTCGCAGCGCTCCTCGCGAACCAGCGCGAGTTGAGCGAGGACGTATCGTCCACGACCCAAAGGATTATCGATGACGTGCGCGAGCGGGGGGACGCCGCGCTCATCGAGTACACGCAAAAGTTTGACCGGCTGGACCTTAGCGCAACGCCCATGCGCATCGGCGCAAATGAGATCGCGGCGGCGAGGGACGCGGTTCCTGCCGAGGCTATTGAGGCGCTGACGTTCGCGCGGGAGCGGATCGCGGCGTTTCACGTCAAGCAGCGCCCAGAGGGGATGCGCTATACCGACGAGGCTGGGGCGACGCTGGGCTGGCGGTGGACTGCGGTGGATGCTGCGGGGCTTTATGTGCCTGGGGGTCTTGCGGCCTATCCGTCATCGCTGTTGATGAATGCGGTGCCGGCCAAGGTCGCGGGCGTGAAGCGCATTGTGATGGTGGTGCCCTCGCCCGATGGCGTGCTTGCGCCTGTGGTTCTTGCCGCTGCCAGCATTGCTGGTGTTGACGAGATTTACCGGGTTGGCGGTGCGCAGGCCGTCGCGGCGCTTGCGCACGGGACTGAAACGATCCGACCGGTCGACAAGATTGTGGGGCCTGGCAACGCTTATGTGGCGTCGGCCAAACGCCAGGTCTTTGGCACGGTCGGCATCGATATGGTGGCGGGGCCATCCGAAGTTCTGATCATTGCTGATCACACTGCGGATGCCGATCACACCGCGGCGGACCTTTTGGCCCAGGCCGAACATGATGAGGCGGCGCA
>CAKZYH010000550.1 GCA_937884725.1 uncultured Paracoccaceae bacterium | reverse complement strand
CGAGCACAAGCACAGGCGCATCCTTCAAAATCGCCCGCGCCAGAGCGATCCGCTGGCGCTGCCCACCGGAGAGCTTCACCCCGCGCTCGCCAAGCTTGGCCTCATAGCCCTCGCGCCCGCGGCTATCGCGCAAGCCCAAAATGAACTCATGCGCCTCCGCCCGCCGCGCCGCCTCAAACGCCGCGTCAGCCCCCGCATCCGGCCGGCCATAAAGCACGTTGTCCAGCGCCGAGCGGTTAAAGATCGCCGTCTCTTGCGTCACCATTGCAATCGCCTGCCGCAGCCGATCCTGCGTCAGATCACGGATGTCGTGCCCATCGATGGTAATCCGCCCCGTCTCCACATCGTAAAGCCGCAACAGGAGCGACACCGCGGTTGATTTGCCGGCCCCGCTGCGCCCCACAAGGCCCACCTTTTCGCCAGGCGCAATGTCGAGATTGAACCCGCCAATCCCGCCCACCTGGCGGCCGTAGCGAAACGTCACGTCTTCAAAACGCACCGCCCCGCTGACCGTCTCTGGCGCCACGGCGCCCGGCCGATCCACCACCTCGTGCGCCGGCGACAGCGTCTTCGCCCCGTCCTCAATGGTCCCCAGTTCGCCAAAGATCGACAGCGCCGACTGCGCCATCCAGTTGCTCATGGCAGTCAGGCGAATGGTCATCATCGCTGCCATCGCCACCACGCCCACGCTCGTATGGCCCACATGCCAAGCCCACAGCGCACCGCCAATCAGCCCCAGCGTCACCACAACGTTGAGAACGTTCAGGATCACCCGCAGCGACAACATCGTGCGCCCAAAGCTGACACCCGCGTCGCGATAGGTGCGCAGTGCCTTTTCAGCCGACGCCTCCTCCCGCGCAGCATGAGCAAACAGCTTCACCGTCTTCATGTGGGACAGACTATCGACGAGCTGACCGGTCACATTCGCCCGCGCTGCCGCCCGCATCATCGCCCGCTTGCGCACCCGCGGCACAGCCCAGGCCAAAATCGCGACAAATGAGGCTGCCCACGCAAGCACTCCAAGTCCAAGCCAGATGTCGGCCGCACCCAGGAGCGCCGCGATCACCACGACATACGCCGCCAGCATCCCCAGCGCCGACAGCGCGTCGATCACAACGCTCGCGAGCGCCATGCCCGTCTGCGTCTCCTTCTGGGTGATGCGGCCGGTGAAGTCCTCCTCAAAGAACCGCATCGACTGGCCCAGAGTGTGCCGATGCAGACGCCACACGGTCTGGGTCACAATGCCGGGCCCAACAGTCAGCGAGCTCGTCGCGCTCTGCCCCAGCTGTGCCAAGGGCTTCAGCAGCACCAGCACCGTTACCGCCAGCACAATCGGCCATTCGGCGACAAAGAACTCCGCCGGCCCCGACGCTGTTGCCCGGTCCACCAACAACCCGATCAAATAAAACGTCGCCGCCTCCGCCGCGCCTACCAAAAACGCAAACAGCGCGAGCAAGCCCACCGAAACGCGCAAGTCCCGCAGCGCCCACTTCAAAAACGGCCAGAGCTTTGCCGGCGGCCGCGTCTCGCTGTAGTGCGCAAACGGATCAATCAGCCGCTCGAACGGCTCAAACGGACGCGCCAGCGGCTCCGGCAGTGGCGCTGTGGGCAACCGGTCAGGCGTGTCGTCGTACTTGATGGCCACGCAACCTCCTTCAGCTCCGCAGGACGCGCTGACTGGCAACACCTGCACTAGCAAAGGTATGCCACGCACCCACGCCGCCAATGCGCACACATGTCGCCCAGCCTTGCGCCCGGCGCCGGCCTGTTAGGTCACGCCCCCATAACTGGCGTGCTCTGCGCTGATCAAAAATCGCTCTGCGCGCTCCGAAAGCTGAGGAAGGACATGCTAATGCATATTCGACGAAGGTTTCGTCCGAGCAGAGCGATTTTTGGTCAACCCAGTCGAACGGGCTTGCCCGTTCCAACACTGGCGATGCGATACAGCCGCGAGCGGCTGTA
>CAKZYH010000549.1 GCA_937884725.1 uncultured Paracoccaceae bacterium | reverse complement strand
GCGTCCAACACCACAAAGTCGTTGCGGTGGGGGAAGAGGTAGCCGCCGTCCTCATCGAGCATCGCCCGCGCTTCCTCATACCGCGCGAACCAATGGTTCCAGTGCGCGCAAAGGCCCTTGGCGAAAAACAGCGTCGGATCGGCGCCCGCCCCGCTGCGGCTGTGCCCTAACAATTCCTGGTAGGGCAGGCCGGTCAGCTCCTTCGCGACAACGTCGAGCGCTCGCCTCAGCTTTGGCTGTTCGCCAAGTCGTTCGTGGGCGTTCAGGTCGCCCCGTTTCGCGGCCTTGAGCAACCGGGCAGCTTTGATGCGGACCTCGTTGATCCGGCGGTCATCGGTCTGATGGATCGTCATCATGACACTCCTTAAAGCGCCCAGTGCTCGAAGTCGGAGGGCGCGGAGGCATGGGTTATGGTCGTGTCGCGCACATAGAGGTGCCGCCGGGTGACGTCGTCTTGTTCGAGCCGCGGCGCCCCGGTGCGCCGCTCGACCGACGTAATGTCACCTGTCACCGCACACAAGTTCTGCGGCAGCGAAACCTTCCATGAGGACGCCAGGGGTTCTGCGGTGTTGGCTGTCAGGAAATCTTGATCAGTGTCGCTTGTGTCCACAGGGCCACAGGTGCACAACCGAGACAGAACCTCACATTGTGACCGTCACCCACTCTGCCGCCCGAGCCAAAAAGCACCATGACCGAAATTCGCGTTCCCGCCCTCGGCGAATCCGTCACCGAAGCCACCGTGTCCAGCTGGTACAAGTCCGTCGGCGACCAGGTGGCGGCCGATGAGCCTTTGTTGGAACTGGAGACCGACAAGGTATCGGTGGAAGTGCCGTCGCCCGTGGCCGGAACGCTGACCGAGATTGCCGCTCAGCCTGGCGAGACCGTCGGGCCGGCCGCGCTGCTTGGCCAAATCGGTGAAGGGGCCGGTGCGCCTGCCGCGGCACCTGCGGAAAAACCAGCCGCTGCGGAAGCCCCCGCACCCGCGGCGGCCCCTGCAAGCGCGGCAGTTGAGGTCCGAGTGCCGACACTCGGCGAATCGGTCACCGAAGCGACCGTCGGCAGTATTGCCAAAAAGGCCGGTGACGCTGTCGCCGCCGACGAAGTGCTGATGGAGCTGGAAACCGATAAAGTCTCCGTCGAAGTCCCCGCGCCCCAGGCCGGCACCATTGCAAGCTTTGCCGTCGCAGAAGGCGACACGGTGGAGCTGAACGCGCTCCTAGCGACCATCTCTGCCGGGGCCGGCGCAGTCGCCGCCGCACCCGCCGCATCGGCCCCTGCCGCCGCACCAGCCCCTGCGGCGGCGTCGAGCGGCGACATGCCCCCCATGCCCTCAGCGCGCAAAGCGATGGCCGAGGCGGGTCTCTCCGAGGCGCAAGTGGAGGGCACCGGCAAGCGCGGTCAGATCCTGAAGGGCGACGTGCTCGCCGCCATCGAAAAAGGCGTCTCCGCACCAGCCCCCGCCGCGGCACCCACCCCGCGCGCGCCGGTTGCCGCCGACGACAGCGCCCGCGAAGAGCGCGTGCCCATGAGCCGGCTGCGCCGCACCATCGCCCGCCGCCTGAAGGACGCGCAAAACAACGCCGCCATGCTCACGACGTTCAACGACGTCGACATGACCGCCGTCATGGAGCTGCGCAAAACCTACAAAGAAACGTTTGAGAAGAAGCACAAAGTGAAGCTCGGGTTCATGGCCTTCTTCACCAAAGCCGCCGTCCAAGCGCTGAAGGACGTCCCGGCCGTGAACGCCGAAATCGACGGCGACGACCTCATCTACAAAAACTTCTACCACGTCGGTATCGCTGTCGGCACCGACAAAGGCCTCGTCGTCCCCGTCGTGCGGGACGCGCAGGACCTGTCGTTTGCTGACATCGAAAAGACCATCGGCGACTTCGGCAAGCGCGCCCGCGACGGTCAGCTGACCATGGCCGAAATGCAGGGCGGCACCTTCACCATCACCAACGGCGGCATCTACGGCTCGCTGATGTCGACCCCGATCCTCAACGCCCCGCAGTCGGGAATTTTGGGGATGCACCGGATCGACCAGCGGCCCGTCGCCATCAACGGTAAGGTGGAGATCCGCCCGATGATGTACCTCGCGCTGTCCTACGACCACCGCATCGTGGACGGCAAAGAGGCCGTGACCTTCCTCGTGCGCATCAAGGAAGCCATCGAAGACCCACAGCGCCTTCTATTGGATCTGTAACGCCCATGCCCTTCGAGCTTACCGCCGTTGCCATCGCGTCGATCTTAATGTTCGCCCAGATCTTGGCGGTGGCGGTCCCGCGCGGCCTGTTGTTCGGCTACGAGTGGGCGGCGAGCGTGCGCGACGACACGCCGGAGCTCCGGGACATCCGCATCCAGCGGGCCAATCGCGCGCTGCAAAACTACCGCGAGACCTTCCCGATTTTCATCGCCCTGGCACTCGCGGTGGTCGTCGCGGACGTCACGTCGGGAATGACGGCACTCGGCGCAGCGCTCTACGTCGGCGGGCGGATCGTGTACCCGTTCTTCTACGTGTTCCACGTGCCATTCATGCGATCCATCGTCTGGACAATCGCAAAAGCCGGGCTGGTTCTGCTCGTCCTGCCGCTGCTTGCAGCCAGCGTCAGTTAGAGCCCTTACGCTTCATCGTCAGCGTCAATTCCCCGTCCTCGTCGAACAGGCTGAGGCGGGGGCCGTCCCGCTCAACGCGCGCCGCGCCGCTAAGCCCAGCCACCACCAGCGCCTCTAGGTCCATCTGAGCTGGCGGGCACAACATGCGCGTGACCGCCAAAGGCCCAACCGAAAGCGTCTTGCCGTCGGTCTCGTAGGAGCCGGTGAACCGGTTGCAGCCCGCAAAACCGCTGACGGTCCCATCGACGCCGAACGTCAGCTCGGCAGGCGTCGGCGTTTCGGGGACGGGCGCGCCGCCCACCTCGATGACCACGTAGGTGACGTCCCAGTGCGTATGCGTCCCGTCCGCGTTGTGGCTGAGCGCCGTCCCGCTCGCGGCGGCCATCACGGCGCATACGACACCGGCTGCGGCCGCGCGTCTCGCGCCTCCCCACCCACTCATGGCGCGGGCACCGTCACATGCTCGTGGAAGGCGGGCCGTGCACGGCACCGGCTCAACCATGCGTCCAACACGGGCGCTTCGAATTGCGGCTCAATCGTTGTCACGTAGCGCTCCATGAAAGGTGCAATGACAAAGTCTGCGGCGGTGAACTCCTCGCCGCCAAAGGGCGCGGTTCCCTCGTCCATCGCGCGGGCAATCATAACCCACAACTCTTTCGCGCGCGCGGTGGCCGCGACGACTTGCTCAGGCGTATAGGGCGGCGGGTTCACTTTCTTGCCCTGAAACACCACCGACATCGGCGTAGCCAGCACGCTGAGCGACCAATCCATCCACTGGCTGATCAGCCCCACCGCCTCCGGCGTTTCGCCCAGCCACTGCGGCCGATGCTTGGCGCAAAGATAGCGCACAATCGAGTGGCTCTCATAAAGCACCACATCGCCGTCGCGGATCACCGGAACGGTGGCGTTCGGGTTCAGCGCCAAAAACTCAGGCTCTGAGGTGGGCCGAAACCCGCGCCCCCAATCGCTGCGCGTGAACGGTACGCCGAGCTCCGCCGCGCACCACGCCACTTTGCGCACATTGACCGAGTTCGTACGGCCCAGAATTTCCATCATCGGCACCCGCTCCTTACGTCCCATCGCCCGCCAGGCGGGTGGTAGGCCCGGAGGGATTCGAACCCCCAACCTAGCCGTTATGAGCGGCCAGCTCTAACCGTTGAGCTACGGGCCCTTCGCCTTAGACCTTTCGCGTCATTGCAGCGTCGGCGCAAGACTGCCCAAAGTGTTCTGGGCAAACGAGGGCGCACCATGCTGGGCTTTATCTCCGACGATCGGGTTTTCGAACTCATCACCCTCACCGCGATGGTCGGATGGCTCGCGCTGTTCTTGTCGCCCATCGCGCCGCGCATCATCAACGCGTTCGCCGGCACGATCGCGGTGGGCCTCCTCGCAGTCACCTACGCGACGCTGCTGATTGCGCTGATCGCCAACGGACCAGAGGGCATGTCCGCCATGGACTTCGCGTCGCTTGACGGCGTGACGGCGCTCTTCGCCACGAAGGAGGCCGTGCTCGTCGGCTGGGCGCATTTTTTAGCGTTCGACCTATTCGTCGGCGCATGGGAGGCGCGGACAGCCCGCCGAGAAGGCATCCCCTTCGTCTTCGTGTTGCCGTGCATGGCGCTTACGTTTCTCGCAGGCCCGTTCGGTTTTCTGTTGTTCCTGGTGCTGCGCGGCCGCTATGCCATCGGCCGCCC
>CAKZYH010000548.1 GCA_937884725.1 uncultured Paracoccaceae bacterium | reverse complement strand
GCACACGGTCATCGGATCAGGAAGCGGTCCAGATTCAAAGCGACGAGCAATTTGGCTTTCGAATGGCCGTGCACGGTCATTCGAAAATTGCTCTAGCCGGCGACAGCGTTTGCATCGGAGTGTTAGCAGGCGCTTTTGACGTAGGCGTCAGGTACAGCTTCGGTCCAGGCGATGCTACGCGCGGCACTGGCTGAGTTGTACGGCCCATCGGCCACGCAGAACCAACCGTTCCGGAAGTTCGGGTAGGCGTTGGTGTCGACGACGTAGGCGCCGGCCGGCCCGCCGACGCCGGGGCCGCCGAGGTTGGACAGCGTGCGGTTGGCGCCGCGCTGACTCTTCGAACATCCCAAAATGATGTAGTAGCCGCAGGCCTGGGCCACACGGAACTCGCCGTTGGCCGAGCCCGCGGAGGCTGGTGCCGCCACGGCCGTCAGCGACAGCGCGGCGGCGACTAGGATCGTGTTTTTCTTCAAGTTTATCATGTGTCTCTCTCACCTTCGGCGGTGAGGATTACACATTCGCAATGGCCATGGAACGGCGTTTGCAGCCCCTGGGCTGGGCCGTGCCTGAGGTGGGGCCTGCGTGGAGCTTTTCCGGGTGCGCCAAAAAAAACTTGGCTTGGCACGGAACCAAATCGCTTCTCGCGTTCTTGGTGATTACGGATAAACAGATACAAGGGGATCGCCATGGCATCGGAAAACGGGTCGCCGAGGCATTTCGTCAAAGCCGCAATGAGCGCTCCCTATCTGGAACGTGAAGAAGAGCATCAGCTAGCGCTGCGCTGGCGCGACGACAAAGACGAGAAGGCTCTCGCCCGTCTCACCGCCAGCCACATGCGCCTGGTGATTTCCATCGCATCGCGTTTCCGCCATTTCGGTCTGTCCATGGGCGACCTCATCCAAGAGGGGCACGTTGGCCTCTTGGAAGCGGCCGCACGCTTTGAGCCGGAGCGGCAAGTGCGCTTTTCCACCTACGCCACCTGGTGGATTCGCGCCTCAATTCAGGATTACATCCTGCGCAATTGGTCCATCGTGCGCGGCGGTACGTCGTCCACGCAGAAGGCGCTATTCTTCAACCTTCGCCGTCTGCGCGCGAAAATGGCGCGCAACGGGGCCTCGACGCCCGACTCGGCGATGTATGAGGAAATTGCAGCGGCCATCGGTGTGTCAAAGTCCGATGTGGAGCTGATGAACTCGCGGCTTTCCGCGCCGGACACATCGCTGAACGCGCCGGTGATCGAAAGCGACAGCACTGCCGCCGACCGCCAGGACTTCATCCCGTGCAACCAGCCGCTGCAGGACCAGACCGTTGGCGAGGTGATCGACACCGGCCGCCGCGCGTCCTGGCTGGAAGACGCGCTGAAGGAGTTGAACGAGCGCGAGTTACGGATCGTTCGCGAGCGTCGCCTGTCGGAAGAGGGTGCTACGCTGGAATCGCTTGGCGAGAAGCTCGGCATTTCCAAGGAGCGTGTGCGCCAGATCGAAAACCGGGCGCTGCAAAAGCTGCGCACCGCGCTGCTGCGCGATCACGACCGGACGGTGTTCTCCAGCTAATCGTTTTCTCCGATCCGCGAAGAATGGTAGCGAGGCGTCATGGTGCGCCTCGCTTTTTTGTTTTGGCTGCTGACCTGCACTGGCGTTGCGGCCCAGACGATCAATGTGTTCGCCGCTGCCAGTCTGTCGGGCACGCTGGAGCGCGTGCTGGCCGGCGCGGCCTGCGGCGATGTTCGGCCGGTGTTTGCGGGCTCTTCGACGCTGTCTCGGCAGATTTTGAGCGGGGCGCCGGCGGATGTGTTCGTGTCGGCTCATGATGATTGGATCGCGGCGCTTCGGGCTGACGGTGCGTTGGTGGCGGGGAGCGAGCGGGTGATTGCGGGCAACTCGCTGGTGCTGGTGAGTGCCGAGCCTGGGCCGCCGCTGGCCAACGATGCGTCAACCGACCTTTTGCGCGACATTGTGGGCGATGCGCGGAGCGCGGGGGGGCTGGTGGAGGCGGTGCCGGCAGGGATGTACGCCAAAGTCGGGCTGCAAACGCTTGGGCTTTGGGGCGCGCTGCGGCCGCAGCTGGTGGAGACCGATAGCGTACGCGCGGCGCTGGCGTTGGTGACGCGCGGGGCGGCGCCCTTTGGGATTGTTTATGCGAGTGATGCTGCGTTTGCGCAGCTTCCGGTGCGCTTTGTCTTTCCGCCGACCGCGCATGCCCCGATCCGCTATACGGCGGCCATCGTGCGCGATGGCGCGGGGGCACGTTGCGTGCTCGATCACTTGGCGGGCGAGGCGGGGCGGGATGTCTTCCTCAGCCAGGGCTTTCTGCCGCCGCCATGAGCGGGGTGGAGATCCAAATTGCGCTGCTGTCGCTGAAGGTGGCGGCGGTGGCGGCGGTGGCCGCCCTTCCGGTGGCGGTGCTGATCGCGTTTGCGCTCGCAAAGCCCGGGTGGCGCGGGCGTGGGTTGGTGAACGTGGTGGTGCACTTGCCGTTGGTTTTGCCGCCTGTGGTGACGGGCTACGCATTGTTGGTGCTGTTTGGGCCGACAGCGCCGCTGGGGGAGGCTTTGGCATCCTTCGGGATCGTCTTCGCATTCAACTGGACCGGGCGGCGTTGGCGGCGGCCGTTATGGCGTTTCCGCTGATGGTGCGCGCTATCCGGCTTTCGATGGAGGCGGTGGACCCGGGATTACTGGATGCTGCGCGCACTCTGGGGGCGCCACGGGTTTGGGCGTTCGCGCTGGTGACGTTGCCGCTGGCGCTGCCTGGCATCATTGCCGGCGCGGTGCTGGGTTTTGCCAAAGCGCTGGGCGAGTTTGGGGCGACGATCACCTTCGTGTCGAGTATTCCGGGCGAGACGCGGACGCTGCCGCTCGCCATTTACACCGCGCTGCAGGCGCCTGGGGGGGAGGCGGCGGCGGGGCGACTGGTGCTTGTTTCGCTGCTCATCTCGTTTGCAGCGCTTATTGGCGCGGAGTGGCTTGGCCGGCGGGGCGGGCGGTCATGATTGAGGTGAATCTCTCGGCCCAGCGCGGGGATTTTCTGCTGTCGGCACACTTTTCGGCGCCGGATGGGATTACCGCGCTGTTTGGGCCATCGGGCGCGGGCAAGAGCACGATCCTGGCGATGATGGCTGGGTTGGCTAAGCCCGATGCCGGCCGTGTGCGCGTGGCGGAGCGTACGGTGCTCGACACGGACGCCGGGATCGACCGGGCCGCCCATAAGCGGCGTATCGGCGTTGTGTTTCAGGACGGGCGGCTGTTTCCGCACCTCAGCGTGCAGCGGAACCTGATTTTTGGGATGCGCTTTGCGTCGCGGCGGCCGGGCGCTGAATTGAACGAACTAATCGACCTGTTGCGGTTGGAGCCGTTGCTCGGGCGGATGCCTGCGACGCTGTCGGGCGGCGAGCGCCAGCGGGTGGCGTTTGCGCGGGCGGTGTTGGCCAAGCCCGACGTCTTGTTGTGCGACGAGCCGCTGGCGTCGCTGGATGCCGGCATGAAGGCCGATTTGTTGCC
>CAKZYH010000547.1 GCA_937884725.1 uncultured Paracoccaceae bacterium | reverse complement strand
TCAGCGCTGCTGCCGCCCTCTTCGGACAACTGCTCAACCGTCTGCCGCAGCCAGGCGTAGGCGCGCGAGGCGCGCAAGCCCTCCGATTTCGTGTCCGCCCCGTCCTTATACAGCGCGTGGCTCGCGATCCCGTACTCAGCAACGTTATGCATCTGCGCAGTGCGGATTTGCATCTCCACCCGCTGCTGCCGCGGCCCCACGAGCGTGGTGTGGATCGACTGATAATCGTTTTGCTTAGGCGTGGAGATGTAGTCCTTAAAACGCCCCGGCACGACCTTCCACGCTGTGTGCAGAACGCCAAGCGCCTTGTAACAATCCTCAACGCTGTCGACGGTGATCCGAATACCATACAAATCGGACAGGTTTTCAAAGTTGATGCTCTTGCGCTTCATCTTTGAAAAGATTGAGTAGGCGCGCTTCTTACGACCCGCAACATTGGCTTTAATGCCCGCATCGGCGAGTAGATGAAGGATTTCCTGCTCGATTTCAGCGACTAGCGAGCCACTATCCTTGTGCCGCGCTGCCAGCCGATCCACCAGCGCCGCCCGCTCGGCCGGAAACAGCTCGGCAAAGGCGAGGTCTTCCAGTTCCTCACGCATCCAGAATATGCCCATGCGCCCGGCAAGCGGCGCGTGCACATCCATGGTCTCCTCAGCCACGCGGCGCCGCTTTTCCACCGGCACGTAGTGAAGCGTGCGCATGTTGTGCAGCCGGTCCGCGAGCTTCACCAACAAAACGCGCACGTCATCGGCCACAGCCAGAAGCAGCTTGCGCAGATTTTCGCCCTGCCGATCTGCCCCATTCGCCTTCGTCAGGCGCCGGTCGATCTTGGTCAGCCCATCCACCAGCGCACCGATGGTGGGGCCAAACAGCTGATCGATCTCTTGGCGGGTGGCGTCGGTGTCCTCGATCGTATCGTGCAGGAGCGCGACAGCGATTGTGGCATCGTCCATCCGCATCTCAGTGAGGATGGCGGCCACTTCGAGCGGATGCGAAAAGTACGGGTCCCCAGACGCACGGGTCTGATGACCATGCTTTTGCATGGAATAGACGTAGGCGCGGTTGAGCAGCGCCTCGTCGCATCGTGGGTTGTAGGCCAGCACGCGCTCCACAAGCTCGTACTGGCGCATCATGGGCCGTGTTGCGGGCCGAACTGCCGGGGCCGGTGGTCCTTCTGCGCCCGGCGAAGGAGACGCCGCTTCAGCGGTAACCAAATCCACCCGGCGCCCCCAAACCGTTAAACGTCGTCGGTACGCTCCGGCGGCACCAGTGTTTCCATGGCGCGCAAGAGGTCTTCCTCAGACATAGCGTTGAACCCGCCATCGGCAGGCTCCTCCACACTGACGCCCATCGGCGTTGGTGCAGGCAGCGGGGCTTCCGGCTCGTCCACTTCGACGCGCTTTTGCAGCGAATGGATGAGCTCTTCCTTCAGATCGTCAGGCTGCATCTGCTCATCGGCAATCTCGCGCAGCGCCACGACCGGGTTCTTGTCCCGATCCCGCTCCACCTCGATGGGCGAGCCGCTAGAGATCATCCGCGCACGATGGCTCGCCAAAAGGACAAGTTCGAACCGGTTCTCAACTTTATCGACGCAATCTTCAACCGTGACGCGAGCCATGGCAAAACCCCTCCGGGGTCACTATTTGTGTTGACAGCATGACAGGGAGCTATCACTACCCCTGTCCTCTGACAAGGTGAAGAATTGTTCTAAATACACACCGTTGTTAAATGCGGATAGGGCGCCATCAAAAAGCCGCGTCCCTCAGTTACGTACCCAAGTGCCGGCTCTCATACGGCTAGAAAGTGTCTTTGACCCATGTTTGACTCTCGGGAAAAGATTGCGCTCTTTATTGATGGCGCGAACCTTTATAGCGCTGCGCGCGCCCTGGGCTTCGACATCGACTATAAGCGGCTGCTCAATGAATTCGGCCGCAAATGTTACATGCTGCGAGCATACTACTACACAGCACTCGCCGAAGACCAAGAATTCAGCACACTGCGTCCGCTCATCGATTGGCTGGACTATAACGGCTACACGGTGGTGACCAAGCCGCTGAAAGAGTTCTACGACCAAACAGGCCGCAGAAAAGTCAAAGGCAACATGGACATCGAGCTGGTCATCGATGCCATGGAACTGGCAGATCAAGTCGATCACGTAGTGCTCTTCTCAGGCGATGGCGACTTCCGCCGCCTCGCCGAAGCCGTGCAGCGCAAGGGCAAAAAGTTTTCGGTCGTCTCCTCCCTGCAGACGCAGCCCCCGATGATCGCCGACGATCTGCGCCGCCAAGCCGATCACTTTATCGAACTTGCAGATCTGCAAAACGCCGTCGGTCGCGACCCAGCGGAACGGCCCCCGCGCGTGGAGCGCCCCGAGCGCACCTATCAGGATCGCCACGCGCCGGCCGATTGACGGGCACCAATGCCGGCAGACCCCGGTGTCGACTGCCCGCTCTGTCCACGGCTGGTTGAATATCGCCATAACCTGAGGGCTGACGAGCCCTCCTGGTATAACTCACCAGTGCCGACGTTCGGCGACCTGTTAACGGCCGAACTCCTAATCGTCGGCCTCGCGCCGGGCGTACGCGGCGCCAATCGCACCGGCCGCGCCTTCACCGGCGATTTTGCCGGCGACGTTTTATACCCAGCCCTTTTGGCCCACGGGCTCGCTACGGGTCAGTTCGACGCGCGGCCCGACGATACTCTGCAACTGAAGGGCTGCGCCATCACCAACGCCGTGCGCTGCGTGCCGCCACAAAACAAGCCAACCGGCCCCGAAATCAACGCGTGCCGCCCCTATCTCGCCGACACGATTGAAGCCATGCCCCAGCTGCGCGTCATGCTGGCCCTGGGACGCATCGCCCACGACGCGGTGCTGCGCACCGTTGGTGAAAAACTCAGCGCCCACCCCTTCAAACACGGCGCTATCCATGCGCTGCCCAGGGGCCTAAGCCTCGCTGACAGCTACCACACGTCGCGGTACAACGTGAACACGGGAGTGCTCACGCCCGACATGTTCGACGCTGTCGTTGCCAATATGACCGCCGTCCTCAGCACGCCGCGCTAACCAGCGCGGATCAATCCTGTGCAGCAGCCCAAACGGCAAACGGCGCAGCGAAAACGCTACGCCGAGAGCTCGGGAGGGAGAGGTCTTCCAGGAGGATGTGCTGTGACCTACTCCGTCAGCCTGGTGCTTACCGCGATGATGGTGTTGGCCGCCGAGATCGCAGGCGAGATGATCTGCAGGAACTTGGCGAATGATGCCGTCGGGTGATCGGCGACGTACAGCACGTCTTCATTTCGCATCTCGAACAGTTGGCTCACAAAAAGGCTGTTCGGATCCGCGAAGTTCAGCCTGTAGATCACCGGCACTTTCGACCCGTCCGGGGCAACGCCTGCACGGTCGCTGAGCGCCTTGGCAATGTGGGCTTCCTCAAACCGGAACAGGAACACCCCCCGCGGATCAGAGAACTCACCGTCCAAGCCTTCGGCGCGACCAAGCGCTTCGGCCAGCGTTACCCGGCGGGCGCCAAACGCGACCTCAGCCTCGTTTCCGGTTGCCCCCAAGATCGTGAAGGACCGCAGGACCTCGCTCAGAAGTAAAGTGTCCCCTGGCCGGACCGGCACGTACTCTTCCGGTTTGTCAAAGATGTCCTCAAGGTTCGCTGTCGCCACAGTATGGCCGCGACGCAGGGTCACTTCTGTGTTGTAGGTCGCCGCACTGGTACCGCCCGCATTGGCGACCACGTCCAGCACGCGCACGCCCGACATCAAGATCGGCAACTGCCCCGGCGAGCGCACAGCACCCAAAACGGTTGCCGTGTTCGCGACCGATTCCACGACGTCCAGTTGGACCTGCGGTTGGATCGCCTTGTCTTCGAGTTCCCGCTGGATTTCTGCACGCACCGCTTCGGTCGAACGTCCCTGGACATTCACCGCGCCGACGTAGGGCACGAAGATCCGTCCCGCCTGATCGACCCTCGTCTGCAACTGGGCAGATTTTACCTCAGACGAGGAGAACAAGCCGTCGGCACCGGCCTCAAAGATGTTGACGGACACCACATCACCCGGCTGCAACGCCAACCTTGGATCAGTGCCGGCCAACTTCTTAAAGGAGGAGAACCCCGGCGGCCGGTACTGCCCTGCAATGTTTGCGGTCTCGGCGTCGAGTTCGACCAGCACGTACGGTGCTGCCGGTGCGTCGGGGCGATCAGTCTGAACAACGCTCGATACCGACGGGCCGGGGGCGGGCAGCCCGACGCAACCACTCAGCGCAACCGCAGCAGCTAAACCAACAAATTTTGTCCAATGGAGTGACAAACTCGATCCACCCTTTGACAGCGAGAGCTTCATAGCATCGCATCTGCGAGCCCACACCTAATCTGAAGGGTAACGAATCAAACAAACTCCGGCAGTTGTAACCCAGCCACACCAACCGGCAGAAGACTGACAATTTTCCACACTCTTTTAAGCAGTTGGTAACGCCTGGGATGCCCGGCCTCACAGCTGCATTGCAACCATCCGAAAAGCCTCAATATCAAAAAAGAATTGATAGCGGAGAAATCAGTCATTTCTCAAGTGTTAATGGCGCCAATATCAAATTATTATGGTAATAATCTGCCGATGCGCTCGATAAAAATTGCTACAGAGAGCGCAACATAGACCAATTCATTGTCTGCTATGACCTTGGCAATAGACGACCCCCAACGAATGAATGGACCATGAGCGTTCAACGACGACACTTCGATCAAGTCGTCATCTTCGGCTGGACGACACTGAATAACAGCCGCTTCGGCAATACCGGGCGCCTGAGGGTTGTGCGAACGGGCCGCTGATCAGTCAGGACAGAGCGCACCGCGTTTAACAACGGCAATCCGGACCCTTTTCGCGCCCACACAAACTCGCCGCCCCGAAAGAGGCCGCCGAGCCTGAAAGGTGATGCCAACCTGACCAACACCACGCAGGGTACGCCCGCACAAACCCGACCGCGTTGCGCACAAGCGCCGCCACACCGAAGGCTCGACGAGCCGCGCCCAGACAGTGCGCTAGCAACAGCGACCGGGTAAGGTGTGACCCAGGGGTCGCAAAGAACTGGGGAGGAGCTTGTGATGACGGTCAATGCGGAGCCCGCCTCAACGCCGCCGGAAATCGCCACTCTCACGCTGGCCGACCTCAGCCACGCGCTGCGGGAAGGCTGCCGCGATTTCGTCCATGCCCCAGCCTTCGGGCTGTTTTTCAGCGGCTTCTACGTCGCCTTCGGCATCGCCCTCACATTCGCAGGCGCCGGCACTCTTGTCTGGACCGTCGTCCTCTCAGCGGCCTTCCCGCTATTTGCCCCATTCGCCGCCGTCGGCCTTTACGAAGTGAGCCGACGCCTGGAGCGGAAGCAAGCCCTTGTGTGGCCCGAAGTCTTGTCCGTGGTCTGGGCGGAGCGGAACAGGCAGCTCCCGTGGATGGGCGCGCTCTTGCTGATCATCGTCCTATTCTGGAGCTTCTTCGCCCACATGGCGTTTGCGCTGTTCATCGGCGCGATGCCCCTCACCAACATCACCACATCCGCGGAAAGCCTGATGAACCCCACAGGCTATGCGATGATCGCGTTTCAGATCGCGGCCGGCGCAGCCACAGCACTCCTCACCTTCGCGCTTACAGTCGTCTCCCTGCCCTACCTGCTCGACCGCGAGGTGGACTTCATGACCGCAATGATCACCTCACTGCGCACGTTCGGGCGGAACCGACCCGTCCTCCTGGCGTGGGCCGCACTCATCGGTGTCAGCGTGATCGCAGCCCTCGCGCCGCTCTTCCTCGGCCTGTTCTTCGTCTTGCCCGTGTTCGGTCACGCAACCTGGCACCTTTACCGGCGCACCTTGTTGTTTCCCGACCGCCGCTAACGCGTCGGCACCAGCGCCCCAAACGGCGCTGCCGCGGCGCGTTGACAACCATCAATGCGCCAGTAACGTCCCGCCTGGCGCGCAGACCATAACAGCGCGCACCTTGGAGGATGCCATGGACAACGCCAGCGCTAGCGCGGTCGAACCTGCCGTTCTGACCACCCGAGATGGCGCCGTTCTGACGGCGACCATGAACCGGCCGGCGCGGTTGAATGCCTTCAACACCGCAATGCACGAGGGGCTTGCCAACGCTGTCGCCGAAGCGCGCGACGACAAGTCTGTCCGCGTCTTTGTCCTCACGGGTGCCGGACGGGCCTTCTCAGCTGGCCAGGACTTGTCCGACCGCACCATGGGCGAGGACGACGCGCCGCCCGACCTCGGACACACGCTCGACACCCGCTACAACCCCCTGGTGCGCAGCATCAGGGCGCTCCCGATCCCCACCGTCGCCGCCATCAACGGCGTTGCCGCAGGCGCAGCGCTCAATATCGCGCTCACCTGCGATATCGCCGTCGCCTCGAGATCCGCCGCTTTCCTGCAACCCTTCGCCAACCTTGGCCTTATCCCTGACGCTGGCGGCACCTTCACCCTCCCCCGCCTTGTGGGCCTTGGCCGCGCCCGCGCGCTGGCGCTCCTTGCCGAGAAAATCGATGCCGACACCGCCGAGCGTTGGGGGCTCGTTTATAAAGTGTTCGATGACGACGCCTTTGCGTCCGAGACCGCAAAGATCACGACCCGCCTCGCAAGCCTTCCCACCGATGGCCTTGCCGCCATCAAGCGCGCGTTCGATGAGGCGGAAACCAACTCCCTCAACGCGCAGCTCGACGCCGAACGCGATACCCAGCGCATTGCCGGCCGTCACCCTGACTACCGCGAGGGCGTGTCTGCGTTCGTCGAGAAGCGCAAACCCAATTTCATCGGTCGCAGCTGACCGACGTCGCGCCCAATGCCGCCAGTGCGGTCGAGGCGATGTGCACAGACGACGCGGCGAGCCAGAGCTTGGGCATGGCGCGACTCATGGCCGCCAGCGGCAAGGCAGGTCAGATGTGATTGTCACCCACCGACGCCGTGCAACCGTCGCGGACTTGCGCGGCCAAGCCCGCACCTCGCGCCGCGGCGGTGGCAACGCAGCGGCGCAGACGACGCGGGTACCGTTGGA
>CAKZYH010000546.1 GCA_937884725.1 uncultured Paracoccaceae bacterium | reverse complement strand
TGCGCATGGGCGCTCGCCGATATGATCCACCGGGCTGGCGCCCCCGCCGGTGTCTTCAACCTTGTCATGGGCCGCGGCTCAGTGGTGGGCGAGGCCATGCTCGCCTCCGCAGACATTGACGCGGTGACCTTCACCGGCTCTGTGCCGACCGGCCGGCTGGTTGCGGCGCGCTGCGCTGAGATGATGCGCAAAGTGCAGCTGGAGATGGGCGGCAAAAACCCGCTCGTGGTGCTCGACGATGCCGATCTCGACACCGCGGTGCGCTGCGCCGTCAACGGGGCGTACTTCTCCACCGGGCAGCGGTGCACAGCGTCCTCGCGGCTCATCGTGACCGAGGGGATCCATACCCACTTCGTCGCCGCGCTCATCGAAGCGCTGCGTGCCTTGCGCGTGGATGACGCCCGCCGCAGCGGCACCGACATAGGTCCTGTGGTCGACCAAACCCAGCTCGATCAAGACCTATCCTACGTCGCCATTGGCCGCGATCAGGACGGCGCGCACCTCGCGTTCGGCGGCGAGCGGCTCAACCGCGACACCCCAGGCTTCTACTTGGCGCCGGCGCTCTTCACCGAGACCACCAACCAAATGCGCATCAACCAAGACGAGGTTTTCGGCCCTGTCGCCTCAGTGATCCGCGTGCGCGACTACGACGAGGCACTTGCCGCCGCGAACGATACGCCGTTCGGCCTCACATCGGGGATCTGCACCACAAGCTTGAAACACGCGACGCACTTCAAGCGCCACGCGCAGGCGGGCATGGTGATGGTCAACCTGCCGACCGCAGGCGTCGACCCTCACGTTCCGTTCGGTGGGCGCAAAGGGTCCTCGCTGGGGCCGCGGGAGCAGGGGCACTACGCCCAAGAGTTTTTCACGCAGATCAAGACCGCCTACACGCTCGCGTGAGGGTACGCGGACTGAGGAGACGAGACCATGGGAGACACACAAAAGCTGGCCGAGGCGTTCGGCGGCAGCGGATCGCTGCAGGATTTGGCGGCCCGCCCCGCCACCGTCGAAGACGCCTACGCCATGCAGGACGAGGTGCGCGCGCTCATCGGCATGTCGGTGATCGGCTGGAAGCTCGCGCAGACCACGCCGAAAGCCCAGGCCGCGGCCGGCATCGTCGCGCCCACGGTCGCCCCGCTCCTCGACGGCATGATTGTCCCTGACGGAACCGTCTTCGGCGCCGGTCGCTTTTACCAGCCGGAGGGTGAGGCGGAGATAGCCATCGAACTGCGCCGCGATATCGAAGGCCCCGCAACACGTGCGGAAGTCGCCGATGCTGCGGCAGGCTACCGCGTTGCCATCGAGGTGGCCGACACGCGCTATGTCGACAAGAAGAGCATGGGTACCCCGTCGGTGATTGCCGACATGAACTCGTCGGCGGCCCTCGTGGTCGGCCCGCTGGAGCCGCTCGCGGGCCTCGATAGCATCGCCACGTCGCGCATCGTTCTGCGCCTCGGCGATGGCACAATGGTCGACACGCTCCCCGACGACATGCGCCCTGATCCGCTGACGGTGGTGCAGTTCCTCACTGAGTTCTTGGCCAAGCGCGGCGAAAAGCTGTCGGCGGGCATGATCATCACGACAGGTACCCATACAGCGCCGACGCGCTCAGACCCTGGCCTGCTCGTGGCAGAGTATGGCGACAAAACCCGCCTCACCGCCCGCCTTGCGGAGGCCGCAGCATGAGCATAGCAAAGCCGGGGACGGCACTTCCAAACCTATCGATCCCGCTGGTCGGCGGCGACACGCGCGCTTTGGGGCCAGACGCGCAGTGGCATTTGCTGGTCGTCTATCGCGGCCGGCACTGCCCGCGCTGCAAAACGTACCTGACCAAGCTCGACGGTCTCCAGCCTGACTTTGCGGAGCGTGGCGTCACCATCACGGTCACCTCGGCCGACCCCGAGGATCGCGCGGTCTCTGACCGCGATGAGTTCGGCTGGACGTTCCCGCTCGGCCATTCGCTGTCGCTGAGCGATATGGCGGCCTTAGGCCTCTACGTTTCGGACCCGCGCTCAGAGGCGGAGACCGACCGCCCCTTTGCCGAGCCAGGCCTCTTCCTCACCAACGGCGACGGCTTGATCCATGTGATGTCCACGTCGAATTCGGCGTCGGTTCGCCCGGATTTGGACGTGGTCCTCGACGGCGTGAAGGGCATTCAAAACAACGGCTTACCCATCCGCGGCCTGCGCGGCCAAGACTAGACCTACCGCTTGAAACAAAAGCGGTTGGTCGCGGTGTCAATGGCCGCGCGGAGCCACGCGCAATCAGCTTTGCTGATGAGCATGGCGAGCACGGAGCGTAGCGATCCATTGATAGCGCGTCCAATTGCGTCAGCCTCGCCATCGGGGTGAGATCTCTTGGATCTCACCCCTGCCACGTGGCGAACGGGGGGAGTGCGAGGGGGAACACCCTCGCTTGGTGCCTCAAACAAGGGCCTTTCGGGTTATCCGTCGTCCGTCGGTCTTCGTGCCAAGTGATTGAGGACGCCCCGTAGTGTTTTGACTTGTTGTTTGTCCCATCCTGCATCCGAAAGAATCAGGAGTAGGTTCCGCCGCATTTTGTCGGCCATGTTCGCTGGTCTGAAGTAGCCGGTCGGGTCGAGCGCGCTCGCGAGGTGTTCCCACAGCCCATGGATCTCTTCCCGGGTCGCCGGTGGATTCTCCGGTTCAGGCAGGGCAGGTGGCGCAAGCGCCGTTCGCCGCCATTCGTATGCCATAAGCAGCACCGACTGGGCCACATTAAGCGACGCGAACTCTGGATCGACCGGAAAGGTCACAATGGTCGTTGCCCTTGCGACCTCATCATTCTCCAGTCCCCAGCGCTCGCGCCCAAACAGGATCCCGGTTTTGACTCCGGTTGCGGCAACAGAGGTGAGTTCGGCGAGCCCATCGCTCGGACCCAAGACCCGTTTCGTCATATCGCGGTCGCGCCGCGTCGTGGCGATGACGAACGAAAGGTCTGCCACGGCCTCATCCACGGTGTCATAGACGGCAGCGTTGTCGATCACGGTGTTGGCGCCCGAGGCGGTTGCTCTCGCCCGCTCATTGGGCCAGCCATCGCGCGGGGCGACCAGGCGCAGCTCGGTGAGCCCGAAATTTGCCATCGCACGCGCCGCAGCCCCGATATTTTCGCCCAGCTGGGGTGCAACGAGGATGACCACAGGCGGCGTCGCTTTCGCAGCGGCAGTGCTCATGCTACCACCCGAATCGGAGCGCGGCAGGCCGCGACTGGCGGCAGACGAAACGTCAAGGGATGGCAATGGCGAAGATCAAGGTGGACAACCCCGTCGTGGAACTCGACGGGGACGAGATGACCCGCATCATCTGGGATTACATCAAACAAAAACTGATCCACCCTTATTTGGACATTGAGCTCGAATACTACGACCTCGGTATGGAGTACCGGGACAAGACGGACGACCAGGTGACCGTCGATGCGGCCAATGCCATCAAGCGGCATGGCGTCGGCGTCAAGTGCGCAACGATCACGCCCGACGAAGCGCGCGTGGAAGAGTTTGGCCTCAAGAAAATGTACCGCTCGCCCAACGGCACGATCCGCAACATCTTGGGCGGCGTGATCTTCCGCGAGCCCATCATCTGCCGCAACATTCCGCGGCTGGTGCCTGGCTGGACACAGCCCATCATCATCGGCCGCCACGCGTTCGGCGACCAGTATCGCGCGACCGACTTCCTGGTCCCTGGCGCAGGGTCGCTTACCGTCACGTTCACGCCGGCCAACGGCGGCGAACCCGTCACCCGCGAAATCTACGAGTTCCAAGGCCCCGGCGTTGCGATGTCGATGTACAACATCGATTCGTCTATCATCGATTTCGCCCGCGCCTCGTTCAACTACGGCCTCGGCCGCGGCTACCCGGTCTACATGTCGACCAAGAACACCATCATGAAAGCCTATGATGGCCGCTTCAAAGACCTCTTCCAGAAGGTGTTTGACGAAGAATTCGCGGCAGCCTTCAAGGAAAAAGGCCTGACTTACGAGCACCGCCTCATTGACGACATGGTAGCCTCGGCGATGAAGTGGCCCGGCGGCTATGTCTGGGCCTGCAAAAACTACGACGGCGACGTCCAATCGGACACGGTCGCCCAAGGGTTTGGCTCGCTGGGCCTCATGACCTCCGTCCTCATGACGCCTGATGGACAGACCGTTGAGGCCGAGGCCGCCCACGGCACGGTGACGAGGCACTATCGCCAGCACCAAAAGGGCGAAGCCACCTCTACCAACTCCACCGCCTCGATCTTTGCCTGGTCGCGCGGCCTCGCGCACCGCGCGAAGCTCGACGACAACGCCGACCTGAAGGCGTTCGCGCAGACGCTGGAAAGCGCCGTCGTCGGCTGCATTGAGAACGGCCACATGACGAAGGACCTTGCGCTACTCGTCGGCGCCGACCAGGGCTGGGAGTCCACCACCGGCTTCCTCGATTCGGTTGCCGAGCGGCTGGAAAAAGAGATAGCGCAATAGCGCACGCACCTAGGTCGGCAGCCACGACAGAGCTGCCTCAACATTCACGTGCGCGGCGACGCAGCGGCCATCATCGCGCACGGCCTAAAACGCCGGAGACCTTGTGACGAAAGATCAGTCGCAGCCCGCTGACAGCGTTTGCCGGGCTTATCTGGCGTTGGGCGGCAACTTGGGCGACCGGCACGGCATGCTCACCCGCGCCGCTTCCGCGCTCAGCCAGTCGGACAGGCTCGTCGCCGTCTCACCGTTTTACGAAACGCCAGCCCTGGTGCCAGACGGCGCGCCCGAAAGCTGGAACATCCCGTTCCTCAACGCGGTCGTGTCCGTCGACACCATCAAAACGCCGGGCGAGATGCTGGCCACCGTCAAACGCATTGAGACAGAGCTCGGCCGCGCGCCATCGGAGCGATGGGCACCCCGCCTCATCGACATCGACATCCTCGCGATGGCCGATGCCGTA
Source organism: uncultured Paracoccaceae bacterium (assembly GCA_937884725.1). GTDB lineage: Bacteria > Pseudomonadota > Alphaproteobacteria > Rhizobiales > Amorphaceae > Acuticoccus. The sequence continues at coordinate 3,569 of CAKZYH010000546.1, read as the reverse complement.
GTTGACCGCGACGACCTCACCTTACCCCACCCCGAAGCCCACAAGCGCCTGTTTGTGCTGGAGCCTTGGGCCGATCTCGCGCCCGACTTTGTCCATCCGCTCCTTGGCGTCACTGTCGCCACGCTTCTCACCCGCCTGCGCGCGTCGTGACAAAACTCGTCGGCATCTTAAACGTGACGCCGGACTCCTTCGCCGAGGCAGCGCCGTCAGCGGACGCTGCGCTTGCAATTGAGCGCGCGGCCACCTTGATCGCCGATGGAGCGGACGTGCTGGACGTCGGCGCCGAATCGACCCGTCCCGGCGCCGTCGCCCTCGACGCCGACCAGGAGTGGGCGCGCCTAGCACCATGCTTGGCAAAGATCGTGGAGCACGCACACAACGCCGGCGTTGCCGTCAGCGTCGATACAAGGCACGCTGCCACCGCAGCCCGCGCGCTGGGCGCAGGCGTCGATTGGATCAACGCCGTCGATGGCGTGAGCGATGCCATGGCGGCGGTGGTCGCACCATCGCCCTGCCGCCTCGTCGTCATGCACGCCGTCAGCGTGCCGGTGGTGCGCGGTCAAACGTTACCGCCGGACATCGATGTCATCGCCCACCTGCGCGCATACTTCGCCGACCGTTTGGACGCGCTTGAGCGCGCCGGCATCGCGCGCGAGCGGGTGATCCTTGACCCAGGCGTCGGCTTTGGCACCACGCCGCGACAAGCGCTGACCATCTTGCACGCTTGGCCCGATCTGGCAGCGCTCGGCTGCCCGATGTTCATCGGCCACTCGCGAAAGTCCTTCCAAACGCTGTTCACCGACGCGCCGGCCGCCGAGCGGGACGACGTTACGCTCGCCCTTTCCGGTATGCTGTTCACCTCAGGGCTGGACTTCCTGCGCGTGCACGACGTCGCACGCCACGCAGCACTCCGGTCCGCGTTAAAGGGCTAACCCGGGTTTCTACGGGTCAATCAACGTACCAAACTCTCCAACGCCTTGCCTGCGATATCGCCTCTTCTCGAATGACCTTCTGGTCCAAGCCTTGCTGCCCACTACGTCACCGAAGATAGCGGCGTGGGAAAGCAGCGACCGCTCCCGAACCAGTCACGACGGATAGCATTAGAGCGGGGGAGGGCAGGCGGCATGGCGAACCATAGCCTTTCCAGCGCCAGGTCCCGCCGTCGCGACAACAGCTTTTTTGCATCCTACAGCTGGCCGCTGGTCACAATCTTCGCGTACGTCACCATGGCCCTCGTCGCGTTTACGCCCCGCCTCGTCGACTTTGTCGTTGCCGGATACTGGGGCAGGTCAGCCACCAACACGTTTGAAGTCGCCCCCGCCGCGCTCAACGCCCATGCCCTGCTTGGTATGGCCTTGATCCCGTTCTTCTTCGCCCAACCCGTCCTTGGTGCCATGATCATGCGCCGACGCGACACCGCCTCACTTCGGTCCAAGCATCACGCGCTGGGCCGGGCCCTCATCACATTGGCCATTCTTCTGTCAGGGATCGGCTTCTACCTCACATACGTGTTGTCGGTGAATTCGGGCAGCCTGACAGCCGTTATCTTCATTTTCCTCGTCGCGCTGTTTGTGATCCTCTTCTTCACCCAGGCGATGTGGGAGGCGCGAAACGGCCGAATTGACCGGCACGTGGACGCCATCACTTGCGCGATGATCTTTCTTGCGCTTCCCGCAGCCGGTCGCCTTGTCGAAGCGGTCATGCGGGGCCTTAGCATCGAAAACACCCGCGCCAGGGACATCATCCCCATCGGCTTTGGCTACCAAGTCGAGCTTGTCGACATTACCGTCGCGCTCATCGCTGCCATTCCGCTGGTGTTGTGGGCGATCTACGCCATCCCGAGAGGCGTGCTGTCCCAACACCCCGCAAAGCTTGCGACGGTTGCGGCCTTCTTCGCTATGCCAGTCGCCGCCATCGTCGCTCAGACATTGGCCCGGTAGCGCGCCCCGGCCCGCGCGGCCGCGATCGCTCAGCCTGCTGCCGTTGAAACCCCTCAAACCGTCAGAACGGCCTCGACCAAAGCCCTTCGGTGCGAAACAGTACCGCCGAGCCCCGTCAAACGCACCGCGGAGGCCGGAGGGTTGAGTGAGCGATAACCAAGAACCGGATGAGTCAATCCGTGTGGCACGGCTAACCGACCCACACCGCGCCCTCGGCGCCGCAGTCGAATACCTCCAGGGAGACCCGACGTTTGATCGGCAGCCGTTCGGAACCTGGAGCCGCATTTTGCTCGGCCAAATCAGCCGCGAACACTACGCGTTCGCCCTGCGCGAGCGCAAACCGGTCGGCTTCGTCGGCTTCGGCCGGACCACCCAGGACGTCATCCGCCGCTGGGAAGTCGATGGTCAAAGGCCCAGCAACGCGGAGTGCCGCGAGGGACCCTACTTCGTTATCAACGCCTGGAAGGCCGACGACCGGGCCGTCTCCCTCGCCATGAAATCCTGGCTCGCCCGGCAACACCGCGACGCCACCGCCCTGTTCGCAGAGCGCTTCTATCCCGATGGCCGCTCCAAGATCATCAGGCGCTATTCACCCCGCGCTGACGCTGATTTGCGTACGCTCTAGCGCCGCAAACCTAAGCCGCACCAACCTTAGATTTCCGCAAAAGAACCTCTGAACCGTACCTGTCGCACCAAAGCGTGACGGGCGTCACTGACTGATAGGCCAGCTTCCGCCACCTGATGAGCATCAGAGGGGCGGCGAGACGCCATCAACCCAGCCCCTCTCCAAGCAGTACGGTCGGAACGGATCCGGCAGGTGAGGGAAGCAAGACCATGGTCACGTATCTGACAGGCACCGATCGCAGCGACGTCCTGTTCGACAATGACTATTCCCTCCATGGCGACCCATTCAACGGCGAGCTGATCTTCACCTACGACCAGCTGCAGGAAAACAGCGACTTTCACATCGACCTGGGCGACGGCAACGACATCGTCTCCCTGGCCTCCAAGGGCGGTGGCTCTGACGACGACGTGCGTGAGGCGTTCATCCTCCCAGAATGGGACGAAGACGGTAACGTGACGTTCGCGCCCATCATGAGCGGTGACGACACTGTGCTGGGCGGCGGCGGCGACGACTTCATCCGCGGCTTCGAAGGCGACGACGTGCTGGATGGCGGCACGGGCAACGATGTCATGATCGGCGACCAAGGCAACGACAGCCTGATCGGCGGCGAAGGCAACGACACCCTGGCCGACATCTCCGGCACCGACACGCTGGAAGGAGGCGAGGGCGATGATGAGCTGATCGCGGAAGGCGACCCATCGGTCGATGGCGGCGATGTCCTGGACGGCGGCGCCGGCAACGACACCCTGGAAGCCGGCGACACCGACGATACGCTGGAAGGCGGCTCGGGCGACGACGAGATGACCGGCGGCGCTGGCGACGACTCCATGACCGGTGGCGAAGGCGACGACACCATGAATGGTGGCGAAGGCAACGACACCATGCACGGTGGCGAAGGCGACGACGTCATCAATGGCGGTAACGGCATCAACCGGCTGTTCGGTGACGCCGTGGAGTTAGCAGCGGCCGCCGGGCAGACGCCTGCGGATCTGCCACAGAATTTC
>CAKZYH010000545.1 GCA_937884725.1 uncultured Paracoccaceae bacterium | reverse complement strand
TCGCAAGCCACAACCCCAAAAAGCTCGCCGAGTTCACCGAGCTTTTCTCACCGCTGGGCGTGGAGGTCGTCGGCGCTGGCGCAATGGGCCTCGCCGAACCCGACGAGACCGAACACACGTTCGAGGGCAACGCTGCCATCAAGGCAGAGGCCGCCTGTACCGCAACCGGTCTTCCCGCGCTGTCGGACGATTCTGGTATCGTCGTCGATGGGCTCGGCGGCGCACCCGGCGTCTACAGCGCCGACTGGGCTGGCCCGGGCAAGGATTTCGCCCCCGCCATGGCACGTGTCCTCACCGAACTTGGCGAGAAAGGCTGCCACACCCCAGAAGCCCGAACCGCCCGCTTCGTCTCCGTCCTAGCGCTCGCCCGCCCCGGCGAGCCAACCGTCTTTTTCCGCGGCGAAACCGAGGGTGTGATCAACGACGGCCCGCGCGGCAGCGGGGGCATGGGCTACGACCCCATCTTCGTCCCCGTCGATGGCGACGGCCGCACCTTCGCTGAGATGACGACGGCGGAGAAAGCAGGCCTGTCCGCCCCCCTGTCCCACCGGGCACGCGCCCTTGTAGCCCTCCTCGCCGCGATTACGCCGGAGGCAGCGGCCTGATGGACGGCGGGTTCGGCCTCTACGTGCACTGGCCCTTCTGCCAGACCAAATGCCCCTATTGCGACTTCAACAGTCACGTCCGCCGCGATGGCGTCGATCAGGCCCGCTACGCCGCCGCCCTCGTGCGGGAACTCGAAACCACGGCGGCATGGCTCGATCACCGCACCCCGCTCGACACCATCTTCTTCGGCGGCGGCACCCCATCCCTCATGGAACCCGCCACCGTCGCCGCCGTCCTCAACGCCGCCGAGCGCGTGTTCGGCTTCGTCCCAAACATTGAAATCTCGCTCGAAGCCAACCCCACCAGCGTCGAACAAAGCCGCTTCGAGGGCTTTCGCGCCGCGGGCGTCAACCGCGTATCGCTTGGGATCCAATCTCTGCGGAACGATGCGCTGCGGCGCCTGGGCCGAATGCACGACGCCGCTGAGGGCCGCGCTGCCCTCGCGCTCGCCCGCTCCATCTTCGGGCAAGTTTCCGCCGACATGATCTACGCGCGGCCCGGACAGACGCTGCCCGAATGGCGCGGAGAACTTGCCGAAATGCTCGACATCTGCGGCGACCATCTCTCGCTCTATCAGCTCACCATCGAGCCAGAGACGCGCTACTGGAAGCTCGCCGAAGCCGGCAAACTCATCGTCCCGGACGACGACACCGCCGCCGATCTGTTCGAACTCACCCATGAGATGACCGAAGCGGTAGGCCTCCAGCGCTATGAGGTCTCCAACCATGCCAACCCCGGCGCCGAAGCCAAGCACAACCTCGTCTACTGGCGGAGCGGCTCTTGGCTCGGCATCGGCCCCGGCGCCCACGGCCGGGTGAGCCTTGCCGATGGATCCCGCATGGGCACCGCCACCACCAAAGCGCCCGAGGCGTGGCTGAATGCGGTCGACGCGAACGGTCACGGCCTTGAAAGCCGCCAGGCGCTCGGGCCCCAGGAAGCGGCCGACGAAATGCTCATCATGGGTCTCCGCCTCGCTGAAGGCCTCGACACCCAGCGCTATCGCGCCCGCACCGGCCTCAACCTCCTCGCTCATCCCGCATTGCCCGGCCTCATCGACGACGGCCTCGTTCAGCGCAGCGGCGACGTCATCGCAGTCACGGAAGCCGGCCGTCTCCTCACCAACGCCGTCGTGCGCATGCTCTCAGACGACCTCGTGGTGGAGGACGCAGCATGATCGGCCCCAACGTTGAGGTCCTGCGTCAGGACCTGGACGAGATCTACTTCGACCATGCCCAAACATGGCCGGCAGCGCGGCCCGACTTCGTCCGACGGCTCAAAGAGGCGCGGCAGGAAGCCGTCGCTGCCTGCGAAGCAACCCTGGAGCAATCCCGCTCGGGCGTTGTCGCCGCAAGGGTCCTCGCCGCAGGGCAAGACGCCCTCATCCAGGCGATGTACCGCTTCATCTGCGAGCACCTTTACCCCAGCGCCAACCCTTCGTTCGCCGAGCGCATCTCGGTCGTGGCAACCGGGGGCTACGGCCGGGGCCTCCTCGCGCCAGGCTCCGACATCGATCTCCTCTTCCTCTACCCGTACCGGCCAACCCCATGGACAGAAAGCGTTGTAGAAACAATGCTCTATCTGCTATGGGATCTTGGCCTCAAAGTCGGCCACGCCCAGCGCAGCATCGACGAGTGCGTTAAGCTTGCCCGCGCCGACCTCACCATCTGCACAGCCATCTTGGAGAGCCGGCACATCGACGGCGACGCGGACTTGTCCAACATGCTCGCCGTCCGCTTCGACCAGGCCGTCGTGCGCGGCACCTCCAAGAAATTCATCGCCGGCAAACTCACCGAGCGGGACGACCGTCACAAACGCCAGGGACAAACCCGCTACCTGGTCGAGCCCAACGTCAAGGAGGGAAAAGGCGGCCTGCGCGATCTCAACACACTGTTTTGGATCGCAAAATACGTCTACCGCGTGCGCACGGAAGCCGAACTCGTCGACTTCGGCGTTTTTTCCCGCGAAGAATACCGCCTGTTCGAGCGATGCGACGACTTCCTCTGGTCCGTCCGCTGTCACCTGCATTTTTGTGCACGACGCGCGGAAGAGCGCTTGACGTTCGAATTCCAACGCGAAATCGCCGAAAAGCTTGGCTACTCGACCCGCCCCGGCCTGTCGGACGTGGAGCGGTTCATGAAGCACTACTTCCTCATCGCCAAAGATGTGGGAGACCTCACGCGGATCCTGTGTTCCAGCCTCGAAGCGCAGCACATGGTCCAAGCGGTCGGCCTGTCGCGCTTCGTGCGCACGCTCACCGGCCAGCGCAGCCGCGCCCTCAACGACGACTTTCGCGAAGAAAACGGCCGCATCCTCCTCTCGCGCCCCAACGCGTTCGAGCGCGATCCGGTCAACATGGTGCGCATTTTCCAGTTTGCCGACCAGCACGACATCCGGCTTCATCCCGATACGCTCGCGGTTATGCGCCGCTCGCTCAGGCTGATCGATCAGGATGTGCGCAACGACCCCACGGCCAACGCCATCTTCCTCGACCTTTTGACCGATAGCCGCGATCCCGAAACTCTGTTGCGGCTCATGAATGAGACCGGCGTCCTTGGCCAATTCGTCCCCGAGTTCGGCAAAGTCGTCGCGATGATGCAGTTCAACATGTACCACCACTACACGGTGGACGAGCACCTCATCCGCACCGTCGGCATCCTGGTGGAAATCGAGCGTGGCGGGCGCGAAACCGACCACCCGCTTGCCTCGCAGCTCATCAAAGACGTGCGCCACCGCCGCGCCCTCTACGTCGCAGTCTTCCTCCACGACATCGCGAAAGGCCGTCCCAGCGACCACTCCGTCGAAGGCGCCAAGGTTGCGCGCGAGCTGTGCCCCCGTTTCGGCCTCAGCGCCGCCGAAACCGAACTGGTGGCTTGGCTCATCCAAGAGCACCTCACCATGTCGATCACCGCGCAAAGCCGCGACCTGTCGGACCCACGCACCATCGAGGTCTTTGCCAAGGTGGTGCAGAGCGTCGAGTGGCTGAAGCTCCTGGAAATCCTCACCGAAGCCGACATTGCCGCCGTCGGCCCCAACGTGTGGAACGCCTGGAAGGCGCAGCTGATGAACACGCTGTACATGGCCACCGAAACGCTCATGGACGCAAGCCACCGCAAGCCGCGCGCTGCCATCGTCGCCAGCAAAAAAGCCCGGTTCTGCGAGGCGTACAGCGGCGCGGCGTCCTCTTGCGACACCTACGTCGACCAGCACTCCGACCCCTATTGGATCCGTGTCAGCACCGAGGACGCCCTGCGCCACGCAAAAATGATGCAGTCCTTGGAGCCCGGCGGCGTCAAAGCCGACTACGTCATCACCGCCGACGGCCTCATCACCCAGATCACGCTGGTCACCGAAGACAGGCCGGCCCTCCTCGCATCCGTCGCCGGCGTCTGCGCCAACGTCCAAGCGAACGTCATTTCCGCTGACCTGTTCACCACCAGCGATGGTCTGGCGGTTTGTGTGGTTTCCGTGCCAGCGCTTCTGGACCAGGAAGAAGAGGGTCAGCGCGTCTCGCGCATCGCATCGCTGGTCGAGCGATCACTCAGCGAAGGCGCGCTTCCAGGCGCCGTAGATCGCAGGCCACGCGCGGTGAAACAGCAGGCATTTGACCACGCCACCGACATCCTGATCGCGAATGACTGGTCAAATCGCTACACTGCCATCGAAATATCAGGGCTCGACCGGCCTGGATTGCTCAGAGACCTTGCCAACGCTCTCGCAGAACAGCGTGTATCGGTACGTTCCGCCCAACTTGCCACGTTCGGTGAGCGGGTGGTCGACGTCTTTTACGTGCAGCGAGAGGGGTCACAAGTGGAAGACACGGCCGAGATCAAACGGATCAGGCAGGCGCTGTTGACGGCCTACGACGAGGCCGACGGCGCTGCCAGGTCCGCCGCCTAACGAGACGCCTGTGCGTTTGTTGCGCAACTTCGCCACCGTGGGGGCCTACACAATGGCCTCACGCGTGTTGGGGTTCGCGCGCGACATCATGATCGCGGCCTTCTTGGGTGCCGGCCCGGTCGCAGACGCCTTCTTTGTTGCTTTCAAACTGCCGAACCTGTTTCGTCGCCTCTTCGCGGAAGGAGCATTTAACTCCGCATTCGTCCCACTATTCGCCAGAGTACGCGCGGAGGAAGGCGCAGCGGGCGGCGAACGTTTCGCCTCATCTGTCCTCTCCTGGCTCCTCATCGTCATGCTGGTGGTCACCACGCTGGCGCAGATTTTCACGCCCGTCCTCGTTTGGATCCTCGCCCCAGGCTTTGAGGATCCCGACCGCGATGTGGCGGTCTTCTACACCCGCATCTGCTTCCCCTACCTCGCCGCCATGTCCATCGTGGCTTTCCTTTCGGGCATCCTAAACACCCTGGACCGGTTCGCAGCGGCGGCCTTTGCCCCGGTGCTCCTCAACATTGTTCTGATCGGAGCGCTCCTCTTCGCGGGCCTGTCGGGCTTCGACCCCTTCGCCACCGGCACCGCACTCGCCATCGGCGTTTTCTTCGCCGGCATCGCTCAGGCGATCCTGTTGGCCGTCGCAGTCTGGCGCATGGGCGTGCGGCTCACGCTATCGCGCCCGCGGATAACCCCGCGCATCAAGCGCCTCTTTTGGCTGGGTGTTCCGGGCGTCATCTCGGGCGGCATCACCCAAATCAACATCGTGGTGGGCACCATCATAGCCTCACCCTTCGCAGGTGCCGTTAGCTACCTCTACTACGCCGACCGCCTCTACCAGCTCCCCCTTGGCATAGTCGGCATCGCGCTGGGCGTGGTCCTTCTCCCCGACTTGTCGCGCCGTTTGCGGGGTGGCGACGAAGCCGGCGCACTCTGGACCCAAAACCGCGCGCTCGAATTCGCGCTGATGCTCACCCTCCCAGCCGCCGCAGCGCTCATCGCCGTGCCGCTCGAAATCGTTGTGACGCTGTTCGAGCGCGGCGCGTTCGAGCGTTCCGACGCCGCAATGACAGCCGCTGCCCTCTCCGCCTACGGCCTCGGCCTTCCCGCATTCGTGCTCATCAAGGTGTTCTCGCCGTCCTTCTTTGCCCGCGAGGACATGAAAACGCCGATGATTTTCGCTGGCGTCTCGATGGTCGTGAACGTCGTGGGCAGCATCGTCCTCGCCCGCCTCTTCGCCCCCCAAGGCCTGGCGCATGTGGGCATCGCACTCGCCACCAGCGCCGCCGGCTGGGTGAACGCCATCCTCCTTTTCGCGACGCTCATCCGCCGCGGCGCGTTCAAGCCGGACTCGCTCCTGTGCACGCGTGCTCTGGGTTTTGTCGCCGCCGCCTTGGCGCTGATGATCGCAGCCGTCCTTGTGGCGCGCGGCTTGTCAGGCTGGTTCTTCGACGCCAGCATCCTGAGTTCGGCCGCAGCCTTAGCCGTCGTTGTCTTCAGTTCCGTCCTGGCCTTCGCGATCACCTGCGAGCTTTTCGGCACCTTCGGCGTCCGCGACCTCATCAAGGCCCTGCGCCGCAGCTGAGGCCGCCTTGCGCACTGCAGCGAGCGCAGCGGGCGTATCCGCATCAGAACGCGCCGCCGGCCCAATCTCCACCATCGCCGTCGCGTCCACATGGGTGGACAAAAGCGCCCGTCCCCCAGCATCGCCGGTGGTCGCCCGCAGCTCACTAAACAACGCGCTCGACCACGCCACCGGGTTCCCCCGCGCCCCATCGTGGGTCGCAATCGCAATCAGCGTTTCGGCATTGAGCGCGCCCAGAAGCGCATCGCAGTGCGCCGCCGTAACGAGCGGCATGTCCCCCAAAAGCACGAGCGCAGCATCCGCCTCCGCCGGCAACGCATTTAGCCCCGCCCGCAGCGAGGACGACAGCCCCGCCGCATAGTCCGGATTGTAAACCGCCGTGACGGGCAGCCCGTCGAGCGCGGCACGAACCTCATCACTCTGGTGACCCGTCACCACGATCAGCTCGGCCGCACGGGACCCCAGCGCCGCCTCTGCCACCCGGCGGACCATGGCCGTCCCCTCCACCGGCTCAAGCAACTTGTTCGTCGGCCCCATCCGGCTGGAGCGACCGGCAGCCAGCACGATGGCAGCAGGATTTTTCGGCACGGTCAGCGGCCTCATATGGCGCCGCGGGCTGGGCCGCACCGCAGGTTCAGTGAGAAGTCCGCCCACCCCCATGCGTGCAATGTCCATGGGCGTGATCGGCAGCGCGCAAAGTGCACGATCCAAAACAAAGTCAAATCCATTTGGCTTGGGCGAACGGGCGCACCCCGGCGCGCCAATCACCGGCCTGCCGTGAAGCATCCCCAGCACCATCAGATTTCCAGGATCGACCGGCATCCCGGCATGAACCACCTCCCCGCCCGCCATTTCGATAGCGGTCGGTATGACGTCGCCGGGATCCACCATCGCCGACGCCCCAAAAACCACGATGAGATCCGCATCTTGCCCGGCAATACGCTCTGCAAGCGCGCCGTCATCGTGCGCAACGCGCTCGTCAGCAACGACCGTTGCACCCGACGCCGCAATGCGCCGCGCAAAGATGTCGAGCGTCTTCTCGATCACGCTCTCCTTCAGCGCCGGCAGCTCCGTCGAAATCGCGGCAACGGTCCGAAGCGTCCACGGCGCAATTGCCAAAGCAGCCCGTGCAGCCTCCATAGCGGCAGCGTCAACAGCCGCGGAGGGAACAGCAAACGGAATGATTTTGACCGTTGCCACCATCTGCCCCGGGATGACGCGCGTATGCGGCGCCAGCGTCGCGAGGGTAATCGCAGGGTTGGATGCATTCAGCGCATGAATGGCTGGCTCCGGCAGCGTGAAAAGCCCGCTGACATCGGCGAAAACGTTCGCGCGTCCAGTATGGGCTGGCTCGGCCCGGACCCCCTCGCCGGTGATGTGATCGGCAATCCGCGCCGCCGCCTCGTCCTCATGCACGTCGCCCGGCTCCAGCCGCGCCGCGATCACACTGCCAACGCCCTCATCGGCCAGCGCGGCAATGTCGTCTGCCGTCAGCCGCGTCCCCTTCTTGATAACGCTGGCGCCCTTGTGCGTGTGGGCGAGGATCGCGCCTTCAGCCTCGCTGAGCGGGGTGGGGCCAAAGATCAACGCCCGCCCTTCCGCAGCGCCTCAATGATCTCAGCCAGAATGCTCACCGCGATCTCCGCCGGTGTCGCCGACCCGATGTTAAGGCCGATCGGTGCATGAATCCGCCCGATAGCCTCCTCACCAAAACCCGCTGCCACAAACCGTTCGACCCGCTTGGCATGGGTCTTACGGCTCCCCAAAGCACCCACGTAAAAGCAGCCAGCGTTGAGCGCGATTTGCAGCGCGGGGTCATCGATTTTCGGATCATGGCTCAGGGTTGCGACGGCTGTCTCTGCATCCAGCGCCAGCACGTCAGCATCGGGCCATTCGGCAACAATACTTACCCCTGCAAACCGATCCGCCGCGGCAAACGCCTCTCGCGGATCCACGATGGTGACCGCGAATTCACAGGCGGCCGCCATAGGCGCAAGCACTTGCGCCGCATGCACCGCACCCACGATCACAAGCCTTGGCGAAGGGCGGTAAATCCGCGCAAACAAGTCGCCACCGTCCTGCGCCGCGCCCTCCAAGCGCCGAGATTTTCCGGTGGCAAATAGCGCTTGCAGCGGCTCGGCCAACGGATCGTCGGCCCCCCGCTCCACGATACGCCCCGGCCCACCCGCCAGCGGCACCACGTAAGCGACAGCCTCTCGCGCCGCCCGAGCGGCGTTGATCGCCCGTAGGTCCTCCGCCTTCACGCTGTTGGATCCAGTTGCTCAACAAAAACGCGGATCGTCCCGCCACATGACAGACCGACCTCCCAGGCGGTCTCGTCGGCGACGCCAAATTCCAGCACCTTGGCCGGTGCGCCCTGAGCAATTTCCATCGCTTCTGCGATCACAGCGCCCTCGACGCACCCGCCGGAAACTGAACCTTCAAACGCGCCATCGCTGTCGATGACCAGATGGCTCCCGACGGCGCGCGGCGCCGAACCCCAGGTATCGACGACCGTCGCGATCGCGACCTTGCGCCCCTCACTCTGCCAGCGCGCGGCGATGGCGAGAGGGTCATCAGCGGCAATGGCGGGGTCGGCCATGGGACGTGCTCCTCGTTGGGCGGCGAACTTCGGTGGGTGCGTCCGCGTTATGCCTTTGGATGGGAGTGAACGCCATGGTGGCTGCACACGGTGAAGCCGATCTCCGAACGCTGATTGGCAAAATGCGGGACGATACCGACGGGGACAGCGTCAGCCTTGGCGAGTTGAAGGACGCTCTTGGTAACCGTGCCTTCGGGCCGCTCTTCGTGATGGTCGCGCTCATTGCGATCTTACCCACCGGCGCCATCCCTGGCGTCAGCCTCATCACAGGCGCGGTCATGCTTTTGTTGTCCGTCCAGCTCCTTTTGGGCGCGACAACAATCTGGCTTCCCCAAAGCTTGGAAGAGCGCGCCATCCCGCGCGATAAGCTGCTGTCGTCCGTCGACAAGGCCGAGCCATACGCGGCACGCATCGACCGCTGGATACGACCGCGCCTCACGGAACTCGTGCAACCGCCATTCGTTCAGCTGATGGCAGTCGCAGGGATACTCATCTCAGTCTCCATGTTCCCCCTCGCCCTGGTCCCCTTCGGAGCATTCCCTGCGGGGCTGTCGATGCTCCTGATCGGCCTCGCCCTCACAGTCCGCGACGGCGTCCTTGCAATCCTTGGCATCGCGATCGGCGCG
>CAKZYH010000544.1 GCA_937884725.1 uncultured Paracoccaceae bacterium | reverse complement strand
TGTGCGACGAGCCGCTGGCGTCGCTGGATGCCGGCATGAAGGCCGATTTGTTGCCTTACATCGCTGCGCTCGGTCGGCGAGTTCCGATGGTTTACGTGACGCATGCGTATGGTGAGCTGCTGCGGCTTGCTGATCAGGTGGTGCTGATTGCGGGTGGGCAAACGCTTGGGTCTGGGTCGCTGACGGACGTGTTTTCCGACGCTGGCAGTTTGTTTGCGCTCGGGCCACGGGAGGTCGGGGCTGTGCTTGAGGGGACAATCGCAGGGCACGACGATGGGTTGACGCTCCTGGATATCGGCGGCGTGTCGCTTACGGTGCCGCCGGTTGAGGCTCCGCTTGCCGCTCAAGTGAGGGTGCGCATTCGGGCGAGCGACGTCATTCTTGCGCTGAATGTTCCGGCGGACATGTCGACCAACAACATTCTCACCGGGCAGGTGACGCGGGTCGATAAAGGCGGTGGACCGGGTGCGCTGGTGAGCGTGCGCATTGGCTCGCAAACGCTGCTGGCGCGGGTAACGCAGCGCAGCGCCGCGCACCTGGCGCTCGCGCCGGGCACGCGCTGTTTTGCGGTGCTCAAGGCGCTCGCCGTGCCGCCGGACGATATTACTGTGCGCAGCTGAGGGGCGTCCGGAGGCTCGAGTGGTGTCGGTTCGGCACCAAGGGTTTCGACATCGCAAGCGTGGGCCGCAAACCAACCAGAGACCCCGCTCCGAAAGACCTGGCACTAGCAGACCGCGAGGCCGCACCCGCTGTTGCGTTAGTGCACTACCCGCCCCCCGCTGGTGATCCTTATACTTGCGCTCCGCTCAGGCCAGGGGGAACTGAGATGCGGTACGTTGGCGCCAGGGCACTTGTTGCAGCAAGCCTCATCGTTGCCGCACAGCCGCTTCACGCTGCTGATCCCGAACTCCAGAGTGCGTCTTTCACGGGCTGCCATGTCGGCATCCATGGTGGCGGTGTGTTTTCGACGGCGGACGAGTGGACGCCGGTGACCCCGGGGGGAGCGTTCATCGGCCAATCCCTTGGGAGCCATGACCTTTCCGGCGCTGCCGGCGGCGTGCAAGGGGGCTGCGACTACGCTTTCGCATCGGGCCTCGTCCTCGGTTTTGGCGCGGGCTATACGCTCACGAACGCAAGAGGCGAGCATGCGAGCACCCGCGAGACGGGTGTTTCCTATCTCAGCAAGACAGACGGCATCGGCACCGCAACCGTCCGGGCGGGCTTTGCATGGGATCGCGTGCTTGGGTTCGTGTCAGCTGGCATCGCCGCTCAGCAGGACAAGTATTGGGCTACCACAACGGTCTTGGGCACCGCCTTCGAAGCACGCGAGACCCGCCTCGGTTGGACGGTGGGCGCCGGCGCCGAAGTGCAACTCACCCACGGGCTGTCCGCCTTTGCACGGTACGACTATGCCGATTTCGGCACCGATCGCATCGGCCTCACCCCGCAGGTGCAAGGTTTGAGGCCCGCGTCGGTGGAGATCACCAGCCACACGAGCTTGCTGCGGGCCGGCATCAACTTGCGTTTCGGCGGACCTGGAACGGCGCGCTAGTCGGGGCCATGCCTCGGTTCGATGGCGATATGCTGGAGGGTGGCAACGTTCAGGTCTGGCGATGGCTGAAGGCCGGCCCCGTTACCCATCATCTGAGATAGCGTAGGGAGGCAGTACCACCTCAACCTCGGCAACTGGGGGCTTCTCGCCGTGATCGATCTGACTTTCCTCGTCCTCGTCGTGGTCAGCTTTGCTCTGGTGTTTGTTCTCTGGCGCTTGGCCTCACGCCGACGTGAGCTGCCTTGCCCATCGTGGCTTGCCTGGATGGTCGAGCTCGACAATCCGTTCACGAAGGTGAACCGCGCGAAGTTTATCGTTGAGCATTTGGCGCTCACGCCAGGGATGAAGGTGTTGGATGCGGGGTGTGGTCCTGGTCGGCTGACCCTCCCGCTGGCCGAGGCGGTCGGCCCCGAAGGCGAAGTGACCGCGCTTGACCTTCAAGCAGGCATGCTCGATCGCGTCCGCGAGAAGGTGACTTTAGCAGGTCTCAGCAATGCCCGTTACCTGCACGCTGGCTTAGGCGAAGGTAAGCTACAAAACTTGCGATACGATCGAATCACTCTCGTGACTGTGCTCGGTGAGATACCGGACCAAAACGCAGCACTGAAAGAATTGCATAGGGCGCTTAGACCAGAAGGACTGTTGTCGATTACTGAGGTCATTTTTGATCCTCATTTTCAGAGCTACAAATCGCTTTTACGGCTCGCGACAGAAACTGGGTTCGAGGAAGTGAGTTTTTTCGGACGGCGGTTGGCCTATACGGTCCATCTCAAAAAGTCGGCGGAGCACTGATGTGGTGCGCAAGCGCCGCTTTCAATGTGTCTGTACGCGCTGACTAGTCAGGCGCAATGGGCCGCACTGTTCGCCCAGCCGAATTGATACGCGGCCGCAAACGACCGCTGCGGTTGGCTTCAAGAATGCTGTGTTGTCTCACAGGCTTGAGGGGAGGAAGAGGGCGAGCTGTGGTACTGCGATGAGGGCGGCTACCATGGCGAGCATGACGAGGACAAAGGGGATGCAGCCGACCATCACCTCTTTGAGGGAGCCCGATTTTCGTGCGCCCTGTACCACGTAAAGATTGAGGCCGACGGGCGGCGTGATGAGCGCCATCTCGACGAGCACGATCATCACGATGCCGAACCAGACCTTGTCGTAGCCGAGCTCCACGATGATCGGGACCATGATGGGGATGGTGACCACCATCAGCGACAGCGTTTCGATGAAAAAGCCGAGCACGATGTAGATGGCGACGATGACCATGAGCGTTGCGAGCGGCTCGAGGCCGAGGCCGGTCATGAAATCGCGCAGATCGTTGCCGAGGCCCGCTGCGGCGAGCGTGAAGTTCAAGAACGCGGCGCCGGTGACGACCAGCATGATCATCGCGGTGATGCGCATTGTGCCGAGCAGCGCGTCGCGGATCATCGGTGGTGAGAGGCCGCCGGAGATGCCGGCGATGACGAACGCTGCCCCGACGCCGACCGCTGCGGCCTCGGTGGGGGTCGCGATGCCGGTGTAGATCGTGCCGACGATGACGCCGAAGAGGGCGAGGATGGGGACCAGATGGATGAGGGCGCGGAGGCGTTCACCCCAACCGTAGGCTCTTGTTTCGCCGCCGAGTGCTGGCCGCCAGCTGCACAACAAAGCCGTGACGATGCTGAAGAGGACCGCGAGGAGGAGGCCCGGGATGAGGCCGGCCAGGAAGAGCTGCGGGATCGAGGTTTCGGTGAGGAAGCCGTAGACGATGAGGTTGATGGACGGCGGGATCATGATCCCTAACGTGCCACCGGCTGCGATGGCGCCGGAGAAGAGGCGCGGATCGTAGCCGAGCTTTTCGGCTTGCGGCATGGCGACTGTGGCGACCGTGGCTGCGGTTGCGACCGATGAGCCGGATGTGGCGGAGAATAAGGTGGCGGTGCCGATGTTGGCGTGGACGAGGCCGCCGGGTAGCCAGGAGAGCCACCGGTCGAGGGCGGCGTAGGTTTTGGCCGCGACGCCGCCGCGCACCAGGACTTCGCCGAGGAGCACGAAGAGCGGGATCGCAATGAGCGTCGCGGAGTTCATCGCCGACCAGACCATGCGGCCGAGCCCGCGCATCAGGGGGAAGGCGGAGTAGAATTCTGCGATCCCAAAGCCCAGCAGGAAGAGGACAATGCCGACGGGGATGGACAGCGCCAGGAGGCCGATGAGGCCGGCGCCGATGAAGGTCAGCATCTAGTCGCCCTCGCCGGTGGGGCCGATGGCAGCCTCTGAGTTGGCGAACTGCCCACGGATGATGAGCGCACAGCCCAGCAGCGTGACCAGCAAGGCCATGATTGCCAACCACAAGAGGCCGCCGAACCATATCGCCTGGGGGATCCAGAGTGGGGTTTCGAGCGGTGTGTTGGCCCGTGAGCCGTTGGCGATGGAGCGCTCCAGGACGGGCCAGGCGCGGAAGGCCACCACGATGGCGACGTAGGAAAGCGCCGTCATGGCGAGGAGATCGAGGAGGGCACGGATGGGGCGAGGGGTGACGTTGCGCACCATGTCGATGCGAACGTGCGCCCGCTCCAGGAGGGCGTAGGAGAAGCCCCAGACGGTGATGGCGGCCATCACGTAGCCTGAGATCTCGTCGGTGCCGCCGAAGCTGGCGTTCGCTTGGCGCAGCGAAATGTCGAGGATGATGAAGGCGGCGGCCAGGAGGACCGCGCCGCCGGCGATGAGTGCAACGGCGCGGTTCAGCGCCCGCAGCGTGGCGAGCGCTTCGAGCATGTTACTGCGTGACCGTCACGCCGACGACTTTGCCGACGGTGTCGTTCCAGCGGGCAACGTACTCGTCGGAGGTGCGGGACGCCCAGTCGGGCAGCACTTCAGCTTCGAGGATCTCGCGGGCGCTGGCGATGTCGGCGTCGGTGGCCTCCACGAGGGTCATGCCGCGGGCATCGCCGTAGGGGCAGTCGCCGTTGCCGGTGAGGCAGGCGATGTCGTTGACCAAAGCGTCCTGGGCGGTGGACCAGGCGGGGTCTTCGAACTCGGCTTTGATGCTCTCTTCGATGGTCGCTTTGGTGGCGTCATCGAGGTCGTTCCACCGGTCCATGTTCATGGCCGTCACCACCGGGTCCCAGCCGCCGAGCGGGATCGGCAGGAGGTGGGTGGAGACTTCCCACCAGCCGGCGTTGTAGCCCGAGCCGGCGCCGGTGACCGCGCAGTCAACGACACCGCGTTGCAGTGCGCCCGGGACCTCGGAAAAGGAGACGTTGAGGCCTTCAGCGCCGAGCGCCTCCAGAAACTTCGTGGTCATGCGCCCGGAGCCGCGGATTTTCTTGCCCGCGAGGTCGGCGAGGCTGGAGATTTCCGCGTTGCAGAAGACGACCTGCGGCGGATAGGGCGCGATGGCGAGCACCTTCGAGTTGAAGCGCTCCGCGAAGATGTCGTCCACCATGGGCCGGGCCGCATCGACCATGGCGCGCGCATCGCCGGCATCTGTCGCAACGAGCGGCACGTCGAGGCCTTCAAGCTCCGGCGCGTCGGCGACCGCGTAATCGCCCACGGTCATGGCGACATCGTAGACGCCGTCGCTGAGGTTGCGGAACACATCGCCCACCGACATGCCCATCTGGTCATGGGTGGTGAGCGCGACCGATACGCCGTCGGCGGCTGCGGGCAGCGTGTCGGTCCAGTAGGGCGCCTCGTACTGCTTGTGCAGCGGCAGGCCGGACCAGCTTCCGACGACGGCAAGTTCTTGAGCCAGAACGGGGCTCGCGGCGAGCACCGCAGCGGACGCGAGAAGGGCAGTGCGGATCATAGTTGCTCCTGGAGCGTGTTGTGGGCCGTTTCGCGGCGCTTAGGCGGCGGCGGCGTAGGGTTGAGTGAAGGGTTCGTCGGCGTTTTCCGCGACGTCAGTGATGAGCATGTGCCCCGGTGCATGAGTGATGCAAAGCTCAGGCCGTGCGGCGAGCACCACGTTTTGCGGGGTGACGCCACAGCCCCAGAAGGTTGGGACTTCGCCGGGGTTAATGCTGACAGGCTCGCCATAGTCGGGTTGTGAGATGTCGCTGATGCCAATCGCGGCTGGGTCACCGACATGGATCGGGGTGCCGTGCGCGGATGGGAAGCGCTGGCAAATGCTGATGACATCCTCGACCCGGTCGGCTGGGATCGGACGCATGGATACGACCATGGTGCCGCTGAACGGGCCGGCGGGGCGGCATGCTATGCTGGTGCGAAACATTGGGACTGTGACGTCGCAATCGATGTGCCGCATGGGGATCCCGGCGGCCATTAAGGCGTGCTCGAAGGTGAATGAGCAGCCGATGGCAAACGCGACCAAATCGCGACGCCACAATTTGGTGATGTCGGTTGGCTCGCCTGAGAGGACTCCGTTGTGAAAGACCCGGTAGCGCGGCAGGTCGGTGCGCACGTCCACGTCGGTGCCGAGCGTGCGGAACAGGGGATCGCCGGTGTCGGACACGCCGACTATGGGGCATGGCTTGGGATTGCGCTGGCAAAAGCGCATGAAATCGAGGGCATGGGTGGACGGCAGTATGACCAAGTTGGTCTGCAAGACCCCTGGCGCGAGGCCGGCCGTGTGGCGCTTGTGCGAGCCATCTCGTATGCGGCGGCGCCATTCGGCCGCGCTTGCGTCAGCGCTTAATTCCACCCGCGTCCCTCCGTATTTTTCGCGAGGGTAGCCGATGTTAATATTCAGTCAAATTCAAAGAATAAGCCGTTTGCGATCCAAAATATTTATCGCTCGGCGCCGGCGGCGTGCCAGTTTTTCGCGGTCTCCACAGCGAGTTCTGCCGCGATGTGGGCCATGGGATTGGCACTTTGCGCCCACGTTGATGCGGTGAACGTCAGCGCGTCTGGCTGCCATGGATGCTTGAACGGGACGATGATGCCGGCCCCGATCTCATCGAGCGCCAGGGAAATTGGGTAAGCACCAACGCCAACACCGCGTGCGATGAGCGCGATGGCGGCCGATAGCGAGGCCGACGGAAACAGACGGACGGTGGGGCCATTGTGGGCAAGGGCAAGGTCGCGCATCTCGCGATAGGGCCTGGTCTGGCGCGCGTAGGTGATGATCGGGACGGTCGACAGATCGACTGGGAGCCGAGATGGACTGGCGAGCCATTGCAGCGGGAAGGACGGCAGGGGGCGGTCGACCACCTCCGGATCGCCAAGCGGGCCCATGACAAGGGCAAGATCAAGCTGGCGGGCGAGAAGCTGGCTGCGCAGGTTCACGCTGATGTCGATGGATAGGTCGAGTGTGGCCTGGGGGTGCGCCGCATGGATCGCCGCCAACAGGTCTGGCAGCCAGGCCTGGGCGATGGTCTCTGCCGCCCCGATGCGCACCGTCTCCGTGCCGCTGCCGCGCGCAAGGTTCGTGCGCATGTGGTCGTGGAGGTCGACCATGTGTTCGGCGTAGCGCAGGAGACGGGCGCCATCGCGGGTCACGGTCATGCCCGCTGGAGTGCGCTCGAACAGGGGGTTGCCCATGATCTTTTCGAGGTTGGCGATGCGGTTGGAGAGCGCCGGCTGGGGAAGATTCAGCGTTTCGGCCGCGCGACGCATGCCGCCGGTGCGGTGGACCCAGACGAAGGCGATCAGCTGATCGAGCGTCATCGGCCGAAAATGCGTGAGAAGATACCGCCTTCTGAGGGTCTGGGCGGGATCCAATCGCGGGCGCCGGCGCCGAAATGGTCCTGCCCGCTGCGGGCAGCCGGCTGCACGTTCTGGCTCCACGGCAGGTCGGCGGGCAGCGTGTCGGAGGCGGCGAGGGCGATGGCGCCTGCGCCGGGAAGTTCCGCGGGGCGCATGCCAGCGTGGACGTTGGTCATCAGCGTGCGCCAGAGCGATGCGGGCAGGGAGCCGCCGGTGGCGCGATTGGTGGAGCTGTTGTCGTCGTTGCCGAGCCAGACGCCGGCGGTGAAGAACGCGGTGTAGCCGACGAACCAGGCGTCGCGCCAATCCTGGCTGGTGCCGGTTTTACCGGCGGCCTGCCAGCCGTCCAGCGAGGCTCGCTTGGCGGTGCCCGATGTGAGAGCGGCCGACATCATGGCGTTCATGGAGGCCATGTCGCGCTGCGAGAGCACCTGCTCGGCGCGGCGAGGGCGGCGTTCGTAGAGTAGGATGCCCTCCGCGGTGCGCACGCGGCGGATGACGTGGGGCTCCACACCGACGCCACCGTTGGAGAACGGGACGTAGGCGTTGGTGAGTTCGAGGAGCGTGACCTCGCTGGTGCCAAGGCCGATGGATGGCGTTGCCGTCAGCTCGGAGCGGATACCGAGGCGCTGGGCGACGGCCGCGACCGTTTCTGGGCCGACTTCGGCGGTGAGCTGGGCTGCGATGGTGTTGAGCGAAAAGGCCAGCGCTTTGGCGAGCGTCACGGGGCCGAGGTAGGAGCGGGCGTAGTTTTGCGGGTTCCAGCGGCCGATGGTGGTGGGGCCGTCCGTGCGTACCGTGTCTGGCGAGGCGCCTGCCTCCAGCGCTGCGAGGTAGACGAACGGCTTGAACGCTGAGCCCGGCTGGCGGCGGGCTGAGACGGCGCGGTTGTATTGGCTGTCGTCGTACTCGCGCCCGCCGACGAGGGCTTTTACCGCGCCGGCGGCGTCGAGCACCACCACCGCGCCTTGGCTGACGCCTTTCTCCTGGCCCTCTTCGTCGAGCATGCTGGCGAGTGCGTTTTGTGCCAGCTCCTGAAGCTCGAGGTTGACAGAGGTCTCGACGATCACGTCGCCCGCTGCCGAGCCGATATAGCCGGGCAGCACGGCGGCGACCCAGTCGGCGACGTAGCCGCCACTGTCGGCCACCGGCGCGCTGCGCAGCTTCGCTGGGTTTTCGCGGGCGGCGAGGTGGGTGAGATCGTCGATGGCGCCGATGTCGAGCATGGCGGCGAGCACCGTCGCGCCGCGGGCGTTGGCGCGGTCGATGTTGCGGGTGGGCGCGTAGTAGGACGGGGCACGCAGGAGACCCGCTAGGACGGCGGCTTCGCTGACGCTGAGGTCCTCGGCGCCCTTGGCGAAGTAGCGCCGTGCGGCAGCGTCGACGCCGTAAGCGCCTCCGCCGAAATAGACCCGGTTGAGATACATTTCGAGGATCTCGTCCTTGGAGTGGCGCCACTCCAAGGAGACGGCGAGGATCATCTCCTGAACTTTGCGCCCGATGGTCCGCGAGGGGTTGAGGAAGAGGTTTTTGGCCAGCTGCTGGGTGAGCGTTGAGCCGCCCTGGACGAAGCGGCCGGCGCGGGCGTTGGCGACCATGGCGCGGGCGAGGCCGATGGGATCGACGCCAAAATGGCTGCGGAAACGGCGGTCTTCGATCGCGATGACGGCGTTGGGGACGTGGGCCGGCAGGTCTTCGATATCGATGGCGCGGCCGCCAGTGTCGCCGCGGTTGGCGATCAGCTCGCCCCGCTCCGACAGGATCGCGACGTTGGGGGGGCGCTCCGGCACCGCCCATTCCGACCGCGGCGGCATGGTGGCGGCGTAGTAGGCGATGATGGCGCCGACGCCGACGGCCCCCAACAGGCCGAGCGTGAGCGTGACGCGGGCCAGGAGGCCGAACCAGGAGCGTTTGCGCTTGGCCGGCCGTGCGCGCGGCTTTGATTTGGGCTTCGCACGCTGGGCCGGTTTGCGGCCGGGGCGCGACGGCGAACGGGGCTTGCGAGCCAAGGCTATTCCCTCAACGCAGGTACAAACTGGGGACTGGCAGACGGGGTGTTGCCATGGCGGTGGCGGTGCGGGCAACAGCCCCGCGTAAAGACGGCGCTTGAATGCGCAGGCCTAACCCCTCTCTAGTGATCTGGCGCGGAGGAATGAACATGGCAGCCACAGCGAAAGCGGACGGGACAGAGGACGCGAAAGGTCGGATGCCTGGCGAGGGCGACACCGTGTTCTTGGTGGACGGCTCGTCCTTTGTATTTCGTGCGTATTTCCAGTCCATGAATCAGGACCGGAAGTACAACTACCGTGCCGACGGCCTGCCGACCGGGGCTGTGCGCCTGTTTTGCAACAAGATTTATCAGTTTATCCGCGATGGTGCGGCGGATGTGATGCCGACGCATCTGGCGATCATCTTTGATAAGTCGGAGCAATCGTTCCGGAACGAGATGTACCCGGACTACAAGGCGAACAGGTCTGCGCCGCCGGACGATTTGATCCCGCAATTTCCGTTGATGCGCTCAGCGGTGGAGGCGTTTGGGCTGATCCCCATCGAGAAGGGCGGCTTTGAGGCGGACGATCTGATTGCGACGTACGCCAGGCTCGCCGCGGACGCTGGGGCGGACGTGGTGATCGTGTCGGCGGACAAGGACTTGATGCAGCTCGTGAATGAGCGCGTGTCCATGTACGACCCTGCGTCCGGTGAGGGGCGGCGCGCTGGCGGCAGCAAGATGGGCGTGCGGGCCGAGCGGCGCATCGGGATCGATGAGGTGGTCGAGTATTTCGGGGTGCCGCCCGAGAAGGTCACCGATGTCCAGGCGCTGATTGGGGATGCGACCGACAATGTTCCGGGGGTGCCGGGGATTGGGAAGAAGACGGCGGCGCAGCTGATTGGCGAGTACGGTGACTTGGAGACGCTGCTGGCCGGTG
>CAKZYH010000543.1 GCA_937884725.1 uncultured Paracoccaceae bacterium | reverse complement strand
CATCGGATCAGGCCCGCCTCTCCTCAAAGCCGCAAACTGGCTCACCCACCTGGAGTTCGATTGGACAAGCCCGATCTGGGGAAAGTGTTTCACCGAGATTTCCCGCGACCGAACGTTAATTCGCTATGATGAGCGCGGCTGTGGGCTGTCCGACTGGGACGTGGACGATCTTGGCTTCGACGCCTTCGTGGACGACCTTGAAGCCGTTGTCGATGCGCTCGGGCTCGACCGTTTTCCGCTGCTCGGCATCTCTCAGGGAGCCGCGGTTTGTATAGAGTATGCCGTGCGACACCCCGAAAAAGTGTCCGGCCTCGTGCTCATCGGCGGATACGCGTCCGGCTGGCGGCATCACGCAAGCCCGGAAGAGCACGCGCGACGCGAAGCGGTGCGAACACTCACAGAGGTTGGCTGGGGGACCGACAACCCCGCATACAGGCACATTTTCTCCCAAACGTTCATGCCCGATGCTGGACCTGAGGAACTCGATTGGTTCGACGATTTCCAGCGCCTCACGACATCCCCTTCTAATGCTGCGCGCTTTCAGGACGCGTTTGGCGCGATCGATGTGCGACATCGTTTGCACGATGTTCGCGCGCCAACACTCGTCCTGCACTCTAAGGACGACCAGCGGATTCCCGTCCAAGAGGGGCTGAGGTTAGCGTCTGAGATCAGCGACGCACGCTTTGTTCCGCTCAACAGCCGCAATCACGTGTTGGTGGACTACGAGCCTGCGTGGCACACGTGCATGTCCGCGATTCAAGACTTTTTCGTCGAACACAGAATTTGACCCGCGCCCTCATCACTGGCGTGGCAGCTCTTTGCTGGTCAGTCGCCTCCGTCGACCAATTGAGGCCAGCAGTCGGGATTTCATGGCCAACACAATGAACTTGATTACAATTTAATCAGGTTTTGTGCTCGACCAGCCATTCACCACAACGCTGGCTACAACGGACGTGGAGACAATGGTGGGCTGCGGAGGCTCGGGCGCATCTACCTTGCCGGGTGCTGCGCGCATGGCACTTGACCGGAGGAAGCACTATTGAGCCCTCTCCAGGATACCTTCCGCGCCGCACGACGGGCATCCATTGATACGCGAAACAGTGGTCGCGTCGGGGGGACTAGTGAAGCCGGCGTTGCGTGTGCGCAAGCAAGCACGGCACCGGATTGGGACCGCATTCTCATCACAAAAGTTGCTGACGGCGATAAAGCGGCGATGCGCAAATTGTACGAGACGCATGCGGCTGCGGTGTGGCGGTTTGTGAGCGTTCGCTCGCGTGACCAGTTCGAAGTTGCCGATGTGGTCCAAGAGACAATGCTATGCGTTTGGCGGGACGCGGCGAGCTATAAAGGGCAAGGCAGTGTGCGCTCCTGGATCCTCACGCTGGCCCGCAACAAGGCTGTCGATCATGTGCGCAA
>CAKZYH010000542.1 GCA_937884725.1 uncultured Paracoccaceae bacterium | reverse complement strand
GGACGGTTTGGAGCAGCTTGTGGGGTGTGCCGGATATAGTTACAGCGCGGTGCGTCATGCGCTGGCGATCTTGCGCAAAGATGCCGCCGACGGCGAGGCGGCTCCTGAGGCGGACGGGCAATGAAGTACACCGGCCGCTCGATGCCACGCCAGGACGTGGCGTCGCTGGTGACAGGCGTTGCGCGTTTTGTGGCCGATCAGCGGCTAGCCGACAGCCTGTTTGTGCGCTTTGTGCGCTCCCCAGCCGCCCATGGCGAGATCCGCTCCATCGACACCAGCGCGGTGGCGGGCAATCCGGATGTGGTCGCCATTTGGACGGCGGATGATGTGAAGGTGCCGCCTATGCCGGTGCGGGTGGCACCCACCGACACGCTCGATCCGTTCCGCCAGCCGGTGCTGGCCGGTCCCCGGGTCCGCTTTGTGGGCGAGGCTGTGGCGGCGGTGTTTGCGACCAGCGCGGCGGCGGCGACGGACGCGGCGGAGGCCATCGTTGTGGATGTGGCGACCGCTGAGCCGTCACTCGATCCGTTGGCGGAGCGTGGCCGGGCGCTCGATGAGTTGCGCACCATGGATGCGGCGGTGGTGCGCAAGGGCTTTGGCGACCTGCACCCCTCGTTTGACCGGGCGGCGAAGGTCATTGAGCTGACGCTTTCGCTGGCGCGCGACAGTGGCGCGGTGATGACGCCGCGGGGGGCGGCGGCGAGTTATGACCCGGGTCGCGGGCAGCTTGATGTGTGGACGCCGGCGCGGGACCGGGCGTTTTGGCGCGGGGCGGTGGCGCGGGCGCTGGGATTGACGCTTGGGCAGGTGAGACTGGCGGCGCCGGCACTGGGAGCGGACTTTGGCGTGCAGGCCGATATGGCGCCGGAGGAGATGCTGGTGGCAGCCGCGGCGGTGCGCTTTGGCCGCGCGGTGCGCTGGGAAGAGGACTATTTGGAGCACGCGCTGGCGGCGCCTCAGGGGCGGGGCTGCCAGGCGCGGGTGCGGGCAGCGGTGCGCGCTGACGGCACGCCGCGGGCGCTGGATGTGGAGTTCTGGCTGGATCAAGGCGCTTATGTTCGGCCGGACGGTTTGCAGCGGGCCGAGATGGTTGCGGCGTTGATGCCATCCTGCATGGCGCTGGAGGCGTTTCGCGCCATCGGGCACGTGCGCATGACCCACAAGGTGCCGGCGGGCACGCTGCGGGGCGGCGGCGGCGTGGAGGCCGCGTTTGTGGCGGAGCGGACCCTGACCGCGTGCGCCGAAGCCGTTCGGGCCGACACCTTGGACGCCCGCCGTGCCGCGCTGCCGCTGCCGGTGGAGGCGCCCTCGCCGACCGGGCTTACGCTGTCGGGCACGCCGTTTGGGCTGGATAGTGCGCGGCTTTCCGACTTGATGCGGGTGGCCGAGCAGCGGTTTGACTTTCCGCTGATGCGGCGGCGGACCAAGAGCTGGCGGGTGAGCGGGCAGCTTGCCGGGTTCGGAACCGCGATGTTTGCGGACGTGTCGGGGCTGGGTCCGGGCGAGATGGTCACGGTGACGGTGGATCCCACCGGGATCGTGGAGATTGCGTTGCAAAATGGGGCAACGCCACAGGGGGCGACGTCGCTGGCGCAGGTAGCTGCGGACATTTTGGGTGTCGAGTATCAGAGCGTTGTGGTGCGGCTGGAGGAGCGCGCGGCGCAACGGGCGAGTTCAGTGCAGGGTATGACGGCTGTTGCGGCGGCTGCGGTGATGGAAGCAGCGGAAGAGCTACGCCAGCAGCTCCTCGACAAAGCGGCGGCGATGGCGGGGATGGATCGCGCGCGGGTGACGATCCAGGCGGGGCGCGTGCGCGAGGCGGATCGCAACTTTGGCGGCACACTGGAGCTCGCAGCGCTGGCGGCGGCGTGCTACGACGCGGGCGAACCGCTGACCGCGACGCGGCAGCTTGCGCCGGGCGGTGTCATGACGCCGACAGGCTATTGCGGGGCGCTTGCGACGGTGGACGTGGCGACCGGCGTGATTGCGGTACCGAAGCTGTTTATCGCCGTGGAGTGCGGCAACGCGATCAATCCGGAGGAGATCCGCCGCCAAGTGGTGGACGGTGCTGCGATGGGCCTATCGAGTGCGCTGTTTACCCAGCGGCAGGTGGGTCCGACGGGCGATCCCATTGGCTTAACGTTCCAGGAGTATTGTGCGCCGGCGCTGTCGGAGATGGCGGAGGTGGAGGTTATGGTGTGCGATGACGCGCCAAGCCCACTCTCGCCGCTGGGGGCGAAGGGTGTGGGCCGAATGGGCGTGATCGGTGTCGGGCCGGCTGTGGCTGCGGCAGTGGATGCCGCCTTGGAGGCGCCCGGCTTCGCCGCCGCGCTTCCGATCACACCCTCGGCGGTGCGCTCGCTCCTGCGAAGCCGCGCCACCGAAGCTGTTGTTGAGGTCAGCTGACCCGGCTTAGATCAGGGCGATAAGATTGGCCGCTGTGGTTCCGGTGGCGGGCACCTGACGGGTGTGGACCGGCAGTACCGTTCCCGCGGCGAGCCCGACGAAG
This sequence comes from uncultured Paracoccaceae bacterium, assembly GCA_937884725.1. Lineage (GTDB taxonomy): Bacteria > Pseudomonadota > Alphaproteobacteria > Rhizobiales > Amorphaceae > Acuticoccus. The sequence continues at coordinate 11,444 of CAKZYH010000542.1, read as the reverse complement.
GTGACCGAAGAGCCCGCGGCCGTGGTGATGGTCATGTCGCCGGCGGATCCGATGTAGATCGCGCGCGCGAGGCTGGGCAGGTCGACGCCATCGGCCGGAACGATGGCGAAGGCGTCAATGGCGGGGGTGGTGCCGCCCTGGGGAATGGCGGTGAGTTGGCTCTGCGACATCGGCTACTCCTTTTCAAAGCTCACGTCGGGGTCGGTGTTTTGACGCGGCAAGGATAAGCCGGAGCCGGCGCGCGGGGATAAGGTGGCGATCCGCGTCCAGCGATGTGGTGGGCTGGCGAGCGGGTCAGCGTGCGAAGCGGTTGACTGCGTAGGGCGACAGCGACGTGAACGGTGTGCCGCCTGTCATGGCTTCGGCGAGCAGGCGGCCGGTGGCTGGGCCCAGCGTAAAGCCTAGGTGTTGGTGGCCAAAGTTGGCCCAAAGGCCCGGTGCGCCATCGACGGGGCCGATCATCGGCAGAAGATCGGGAAGGCAGGGGCGTGCGCCGCGCCAGGGCGGCGTGGCGGGGGTGTTGTCGAGGGGGAATAAGCCCTCTGCGACCGGCATTGCGGCGCTGAGCTGGGCGCTGCCGCTGGGCGCGTCGCGGTGGGTGAATTCCGCGCCGGTGGTGATGCGGATGCCGCGGCGCTGGGGGGCGAGCACGATGCCGTTGCCTTCGTCCACCACGAGGTGGTTGAGGACGGCGTTGCCGGCGGCTTGGCGGTGTGTGTGATAGCCGCGCTTCACGAAGAGTGGGACTTTGATGCCGTGGGCGGCGAGGAGGTCGGCGCTCCATGGGCCGAGGGCGATGACGACGTCCTTGGCGCTAAAGGGGCCTTCCGCGGTCGTGACGGTCCAGCGCTCGCCGGTGCGTGTGAGGGTGCGGGCATCGCCTTGGAGGAGCGTGCCGCCGGCTGCGGTGACGTGGGCGGCGTAGGCTTCGCCGAGATCGGCCGGGTCGGGGACGCTGTGGGGCTCCAGATAGTGGATCGCGCCGACAAGGTCCGTGGTGAGGTGGGGCTCGGCCTCGGCGAGTTCGGCGGCGGATAGGCGCTCGGTGGGGATGTCGAACTCCTGCGCGACCTTCTCCGCCTCCGCGCTGGCGCCGTCGAGGTCGGCGGGGTCGCGGAAAATGCGCAGATAGCCGCCGGGGCGCAGGAGGTGGGAGACGCCGGCGTGCTCGGCGAGGCTTTTGTGCTCGGGCAGCGCCGCCTTGATGAGCGGGACCATGGCGTCGGTGGTGCGGCGGATGGCGCTTGGCGTGCCGTTGCGGAAGAACGCGAACCAGCGGCGGGCATGGCTGGGGAGCGCGGTGAGGTCGACCCGCGCATCGTTGCGGGTGCCGGCGAGGACGCCAAAGATCACGCGCGCGGAGTGGGGAAAGGTGTAGGGCACCACCGCTTCGGCTTGGATGAGGCCGGCGTTGCCGAACGAGGTTTCGCCCGCCGGTGCGCCGCGGTCCACCAGCGCGACGGATGCGCCGCGGGAGACAAGATGCGCTGCGGTGCCGATGCCGACCATGCCGGCGCCCAGAACGATGACATCCTTGGTGATCATGAGCGTTAGCCTTGGGTTGGTGGCGCGGTTGCGTCAACGCTTGTGGCGGCGCCGGGAGAACGGCATCGTGGCGCCGCAGTTGGAGACAAGAAGCCCATGGGCAAGACGCACACCACATCGGCGGATGAGCGCAACGAAACGCTGAAGCTTTACGTGAACGGCAAGATCGTGCCGCGGGCGGAGGCGGTGGTGTCGATCTACGATTCAGGCTTCATGCTGGGCGATGGGCTTTGGGAGGGCATCCGCCTTCACGATGGCGTCTGGGCCTTTTTGGACCTGCATCTGGATCGGCTGTTTGAGGCATCGCTCGCGCTTGATCTTGATTTGGGGCTCGACCGCGCGGGGTTTGCCCGCGCGCTGGAGGAGACCGCGGCCGCCAACGGGATGGTCACCGATTGCCATGCGCGGCTGATGGTGACGCGGGGGCTGAAGTCGGCGCCGTTTCAGCATCCGAGCTTTTCGCGTTCAGGCCCGACGGTGGCGATCATCATGGAGCATTCGGTGCCCTCGATCCCGCGGCCGATCCAATTGGCGAGCGTTGCGCACCATCGCGGTTTGCCGCTGACGCAGGATGCGAAGCTGAATTCGCACTCGAAGCTGAACTGCATCATTGCCTGCATCGCGGCCGAGAAGGCTGGCGCGGATGAGGGGCTGATGTTCGACCCGTTTGGGTTTGTGAACACCACCAACTCCTGCAACTTTTTCATTGTGCGCAAGGGGGCGGTTTGGACCTCCACAGGCGATTACTGCATGAACGGGATTACCCGGCAGCACGTGATTGATCTGTGCCGGGAGAACGACATTCCCGTGTTTGAGCGGAACTATTCTCTGGTCGACACTTATGGGGCGGACGAGGCCTTTATGACCGGCTCGTTCGGTGGGCTGACACCAGTGGGCGGGATCGATCAGCGGCAGTTGCCCACTGCGCCTGGGCCTGTGACGCAGCGGCTATCGGCGCTCTATCGCGATCTCATTGCGCGGCATGTGACCGAGCAGAAGGCCATGGCCCCTGCCCTGGCGAGCGGCTAAGATCGCGCCAAACGGCGGTCCGGAGAGGCTGCCATGACGGAGGAAATAGAGAATGCTTGCCATGCTTCGTGGCGCCGTGTTGGCGCTGGTGCTTATCGCGTTGTCGCCGCTTCCGGCGCTGGCGGCGGACGACATCAAAGTTGGGATTTTGCGGCTGACGTCGCACTCGCCCTCGATCATTGCCAAAGCCAAAGGTTACTTCGCCGATGAGGGCCTGAACGTTGAGTTTGTGCCCTTCCAGGCGGCGCAGGCGATGGCGGTGGGGATTGCCTCGCGCGACATCGACTTTGGGATGACCGCGATTTCGGGCGGGCTTGTGAACCTTGCCGACAAGGGCGCAATCAAGGTCATCGGTGGCGCGCTGATGGAGACCGACGATGCGCAGGGGCAGAAGATTCTCGCCTCTAAAGCTGCCTACGATGCCGGACTGACAACGCCGGCCGCGCTGGCGGGCAAGCGCTACGGCGTGACGACGGCGGGCTCCAGCTTCCACTACATGGCGCACAAGATTGCCGACGGTGAGGGCGTTGACCGCAGCGACGTGCGCATGGTGCCGCTGCAAAAGGTGCCGGCGATCATTGCCTCGTTGAAGTCTGGCCAGATCGATGCGTGGTCCATTGTGCCCAACATCGGGAACGCATTGGCGCGGGGCGATAGCGTTGTCGCGATTGGCGATGTCTCTGATTATATTCCGAATTATCAGGTGACGGCGGTGTTCACTTCCACCGCCAACGTGGAAGACAACCCGGATCTGGTGAAGCGGTTCCTGGCGGCGCTGTCCAAAGGGATCGACGATTACAACGCGGCGCTGGTGGATAAGACCATGAGCGAAGAGGACACCCGCGCCATCGTCGAGATGATCCACGAGTATGTTTATGCCGACACGCCGATTGATAAGGCGGACCCGCGCATCCGGGCGTTTGGGATGCGCATTAATCCGGGTGCGGCGCTGAACGTGGAAAGCGTTGAGGATCAGCTGAACTGGTTCAAGTCCGAAGGCCTCGTGCCGGACAGCGTAACGATGGACGATCTGGTGGATACCTCGTTCGTCGATCAGCCCAGCTGATGCGGCTTTCCGTCGAGGGGGTTGGCCATGCCTATGGCGGGACGACCGTCCTCGACGGGATCGATCTTGCCATTGCGCCCGGCGAAATCGTTGCGGTGGTGGGGCCGTCGGGGTGTGGGAAGTCCACCCTGTTGCGGCTGATTGGGGGGCTTGAGCGGCCCACCGTTGGCGGCGTGTTTATCGAGGGCGATGCGCCGGCGGGGTCGCTCAATCCGATTACGACGGTGTTTCAGGACTTTGCGCTGCTGCCGTGGCGGACGGCGGCGGGCAACGTGGCGCTGGCGCTGGAGGACCACCGGCTAACCCGGGCGGAGCGGGACGAGATTGTCGCCGATGTGCTGGCGCGAACGAAGCTGACCGACTTTGCCGGCGCTTGGCCGCGGCAGTTGTCGGGCGGAATGAAGCAGCGGGTGGCGATTGCGCGGGCGCTCGCGGTGCGGCCGGCGGTGATGCTGATGGATGAGCCGCTGTCGGCGCTCGATGCGCAGACGCGCGAGCTGCTGCTGGATGATCTCCGCGATCTTTGGGTGCGCGAGCGGTTTTCGGCCGTTTATGTGACGCACAATTTGGCGGAGGCCGTGCAGTTAGGGCACCGGGTGATGGTGCTGTCTCGGCGGCCGGGGCGGATCCGTGAGGTGGTGGAGATTGACGTGCCCCTCCCCGATCGACCAGCGCGTGCGGCCGAGCTTGAGCCGATGCAGCGGCAGCTCTGGCAGATGATGCGCGATGAGGCGATGGCGGCGGACCGGGAGCTGACCGATGCCGCCTGACATGGCTCCTGACGCGGCCGTGGAGGCGCGTACGCCCCCCGCGGCGGCTGAGGCCAAAGGGCGGCGGCCTGTGCCGTTTCGCGGCGGCACGTTTCGCCCGCGCGCGATCCCGTTTGCGGCGCCGCTGGTGTTTTTGGTGCTGATCGGGCTTTGGGAGCTTGGCTCACGCTCGGGCCTCATTAGCCCCATCGCGCTGCCGGCGCCGTCCGAGGCGATTGCGGCGATGGGAGACCTCATCGAAACGGGGATGCTGTGGCGGCACCTGGAGGCGAGCCTGTCGCGGCTCGTCATGGGGTGGACCATCGGGACGGTCGCCGGGATTGTTTTGGGGCTGGCGATTGGGCTCTTTTCGCTGGCGCGGGCGGGATTGTCGCCGGTGGTGTCGGCGCTGTTTCCGATCCCCAAAATCGCGCTGCTGCCGCTCTTCATCATCTGGTTTGGGATTGGTGAGGGCTCGAAGGTAGCGACGATTGTGTTTGGCACCTTCTTTCCGACCGTGATCGCGACCTATGGGGGCGTTGATAGCGTGGACCGGACGCTCATCCGGATGGGGCAGTCGTTTGCGCTGTCGCCGCTGTCGATTGTGCGCAAGATCATTTTGCCCGGGGCGTTGCCGGCGATTTTGTCGGGGGCGCGGATTTCGGCGTCCATTGCGATTATTTTGTTGGTGGCGGCCGAGATGATCGGCGCTGAGTATGGAATTGGCGCCTACATTTTGCTGGCGGGGTCGCTGTTTGCGCTCGATCAGCTGATTGCCGGGGTGGCGATGCTCTCGATCATTGGGCTGACGGTGGCGTGGCTGATTGGGCGGGCAGAACGGGCGCTGCTCGACTGGCGCACTTAAGCGATAGCTGAATAACTGTCCGCACATGACAGCGCGCCGCTCGCGGGGTATCCGGGGCGGTGGGCGGGCGCTGGGGTTCGCGTTCCGTCCTGCGTGCGGGGAGAGTGCGATGGCGCAGAGCAAACGCGGGCGTTTGGTGCGCAGGCTGCGGCGGGCGCTGCCACTCATTTTTATCGCGCTCAGCGGTGTGGTTGTGGGCGTGGCGATCAAGGTCGCCGATCCTGGGCCGCTTCGTCAGGTGCGCAACATCGTGTTTGACGAGTTTCAGCGCCTCAACCCGCGCAGTTTCGACGCTGAGATGCCGGTGCGGGTGCTGGCGATTGATGACGAATCGCTGGCGCGGCATGGGCAGTGGCCCTGGCCGAGGCACAAGATCGGCGAGCTCACGAACCGGCTGACCGAGATGGGCGCGGCGGCGATTGGGTTCGATATTTTGTGGGCCGAGCCTGACCGCATGTCGCCGGAATTTGTCGCGGAGTTGCTCCCGCAAGGGCCGGACCGGTCGGCGCTGATTGCCGAGCTTGAGAAGACGCCGCGCAGCGATGATGTGCTGGCCGAGGCGCTGATGAATTCGCCGTCGGTGGTGGGGACTGTGCTGCGAACCACCGCGCGGCCGGGGCTTGAGGACGCAACCGCCGCCACGGCGGAGTTTGCCGAGGCAAAGGCTGGGTTTGCGTTTGCCGGTGACGATCCCCGGCCCTTTGTGCCGCAGTTTCCGGCGGAGAGCCCACCGCTCCCTGTTCTCGCGCAGTCGGCGGCGGGGATCGGCGCGCTCAACTGGCTCGCGGACCGGGACCAGGTAGTGCGGGATGTGCCGCTGGTGCTGTTGAAGGAAGACGGTTCGTTCGTTCCTGGGCTGGTGGCAGAGTCACTGCGGGTGGCGCAGGGCGCGTCGTCCTTTGTGATCCGCGCGTCGAACGCGAGCGGGAACACGGCGTTTGGGGCTCAGACAGGCATCAACGCTGTGCGGATCGGGGCGTTTACAGTGCCGACGACGCCGAGCGGCGCGGTGAAGGTGCACTTTTCTCCGATGACGGCGGAGCGATACATCCCCGCATGGTGGGTGCTTGAGGGCGTCGTTGATCCTGCCGAGGTGGAGGGGCGCATCATTTTGATGGGCGCGACGGCGCCGGGGCTTTTGGATATTCGCGCGACGCCCATCGATGGGGCGATCCCAGGCGTCGATATTCATGCCCAGCTGATCGAGCACATCGTGTCGGGGGCGGAGCTGATCCGGCCGGATTGGGCGTTGGGACTGGAGATTGTGGTGTTTGCCGGGCTGGTGCTGATCTTTGTGATCGCGGCGGCGTTGCTGAGTCCGCTGCACAGCTTGGCCTTTGGTGTGCTGACGTTGGGCGGGCTGTTTTATGGCAGCTACCGGTTGTTCACTGATTACGGGCTGTTGGTGGATCCTTCGTTTGTGACGATTGCGTCGGGGCTGGTGCTGCTGGCGACGACGGGGTGGGTGGCGGCCGATGAGGCCTCGCAGCGGCGCTGGGTGCGCAGCGCATTCGGCCGCTATGTGGCGCCGGACTTGGTGGGCGATTTGGCCAACAACCCGGACCGGCTGGCGCTGGGCGGTGAGATCCGGCCAATGACGCTGCTGTTCACCGACATGCGCAACTTTACGACCATTTCGGAGGGGATGGACGCGCAGTCGCTGACCACCTTCATCAACGACTTTCTGACCCCTCTGACGGACACGATCCTGGAGGCTCGGGGGACGATCGATAAGTACATGGGCGATGCGATCATGGCGTTTTGGAATGCGCCGCTGGATGATCCGAAGCACGCGGCGAATGGCTGTGAGGCGGCGCTCAACATGCTGATTACGCTTGAGAAGTTTAACGCTGACAATGAGGGGCGTTACCCGAAAACGGCGATTGGGATTGGGCTGAATACCGGCGAGTGCTGCGTTGGGAACTTGGGATCGAGCCAGCGGTTCGACTATTCGGTGGTGGGCGATGATGTGAACGTCGCGTCCCGCCTGGAGGGGCAGACCAAGACCTATGGGCTGCCGATCCTGACCGGGCCGCGGACCACCGAGGAGGCGGCGGCGGAGGGGTATATCTTCATTCCCGTCGACATAGTGAAGGTGAAGGGCAAGGACATTGCCATTGACCTGTCGTGCTTGGTGGGGGGGCCGAACCATCCTGTGGCGCCGGCGCTCGATGCGGTTCGGCCGGTGGTGAGCGAGATGGTCGAGGCGTACCGGGCTGACGATCTGGAGACTGCGCGGGGGGCGTTGGGTCGGCTTGCGGAAGCTGCTGTGCCGGAGCTTGAGGGGATGGTGGCACTTTACCAGGAGCGGCTAGCGGCACCGGTGGCGGCAGCTGCCGAGTGAGGCTGTTGTGACGGTTTGGCGGCCGGCTTCGGCGATCCGGGTGAAGGCGATTGGGCTGGCGTGGCACGAGGGTCGGCTGCTCGCCGCCGAGGTTCTGGATGACCGGGGGCAGGTGAAAGGAGTTCGCCCGCTGGGCGGTTCTGTGGAGTTCGGCGAGCGGTGGCAGGACGCGCTGGCGCGGGAGTTTGCCGAAGAGCTGGGGCTCGCCGTCACTATAGAGCGCGAGGCTGGCGCTCTTGAGAATATTTATACGCACGAGGGTTTTGTCGGCCACGAGGTGATTTTCGTGGCGGATGTTTTGCTGCCTGCAGGGACCATCCAAAGGCGGGAGGAGATCCGGTTTAGCGAGCATGATGGCGTGCCGTACGTGGCACGCTGGTTTGATGTTTCGCTGTTGGATCAGCCGGGTGAGCCTGCGCTTTATCCGGAGGGGTTGCGCGAGCTTTTGGCGCCGTAGCTGCTCTGTCGGGCTTACGCTTCTCCGGTGACGCCGGCGGCGTTGGCGTGGAGGTGGGCGACGAGCTGCGGGTCGAGCTTCAGGCGGGCGGCGAGCATGGCGAGATAGCCTTGTTCGGCGGGGCCTGCGGTGTCGATCACGAGGAGCGACGCGGCGTAGATTTCGGCGGCGCGCTCGGGCGTGGTGCCACTGGCGGCGACTGCACCGACGTCCAACGGTTTGGCGAGCTCTTCCTGGATGAAGGCGCTTTGGCTGGCGTCGAGTTCGACGGCGCCGAGTTGCTCGACGATTTTGGCGCGCTCGTTGTCGTCGATGTGGCCGTCGGCTTTGGCGGCCGCGATCATGGCGCGGATGAGGGCGAGGCTGAGGTCCTCTTGCTCCGACTCAGCGTCCGGCAGGAAGGGCGTACCCTGCGGTGAGGGGAGCTGAGCCGGCGATGTGGCGTGGGCCGCCGCCGGCGACTTGTTGGCCTGGTAGTCGCGGAAGGCTTTGTAAGCGAGGCCGCCGACGAGGGCGATGCCGCCGACTTTGAGCGCGGTGCCGGCGATTTTGCGGGGCTTTTTGCCGCCGAGGAGGAGGCCAGCGAGGCCGCCGGCTGCGGCGCCGGTGATGAGGCCGCCTTTGCCTGACAGCATGCTCGACAGGTCGAAGTTGCCGGCGGCTTGCCGCACGGCATCCACTGTCCCGCCCGCTCCACCACCTGCGCCGCCGCCCGACAGGATCGAGGAGAGCTGGCCAGCAACACCGCCCTGCCCGTCACCGGCGCCCTGCCCCGGCTCGCCGGCGGAGGCTTGGCCGCTGCCTTGGTTCAAAAACATGTCCAAGAGCGATTTCGCGTTGTTCATCGGGGTCCCTCTCCTGCCCGTGAGGCAGCCGCGTTGGCCGGCCGCAGTGGTGCAGCTGGGAGGTGCGTATTCCTGTGCCGCGCTGCAACACCGATATTGGGGCTGCTGCCTTGAGCGGCCATGGTCGGCTGTCCAAACTTTTCGTAAGGCGCGCGCTGCCAGCGGACGAGGTGTTGGCAGTTGGGGTCGGCGTCCCGGGGACCAGCGGTGGGGCTGGCCAGCTGGGGTTCGGCGATCACAATTTCCGCCAAAACGGCGCGTTTGCTTGACACACAGACTGGAAGCTTTCCAGGGTGGGCGTGCGGCGCTGCGATGGTTTGAAGGAATGGCATTGATTTTTCTGCCTTATTTTTCCCCCCTGCGCTGCGGCGACGCCTTGAGCGCGCCGGTTTATCGCGCGTGAGCCTGGCCGCCTTTATCGTTGAGGCTGTTCGCGTTTATGCGCTGATCGGGCTTTGCTTGGCGGCGATTTTCCTTGTGATTGGGATCGGGCGGATCACGCCGGACGCCCGGGGGGCGTATGTGTTTCGTCCCCTCCTCATTCCTGGCGTTGTGCTGTTGTGGCCGGTGGTGCTGCTGCGCTGGACTGCGATCGAGCGCGGGGCTGAAGGCGGGCAAGCGCCTTACCTGCCGCCGCGACGGGCGCAAGGGTTCGTGGCGCTTGGGATGGCAGCGCTCGTGGTGGCGGTGGTGGCGATGGTGTTTGCCATGCGCAGTGAGCCGCCGGTGGAACGCGCGCCGGTGCTTCTGGAGGCGCCGCAAACCGCCACAGGTGAGCCATGAGCGTCAAGTTCGTTCCGGTTCAGTGGACCATCAACAAGTGGCTCTATGATGCCGTGCTGATCGCGCTGGTGGCCATCTACATCTGGATGTTCATTCGGGTCGGCAACGCTGCTGCGGACGTGACGCGGCCGGTGGACGGGGCGACGGTGCGCATGCGTGCGTTTGGGACATGCGCGTTCTTTATGCTGAGCTTTATCCTGGCTATTGGACCGTTGGCGCGGCTCGATAAGCGCTGGCTGCCGCTTCTTTATAATCGCCGGCACTTCGGGGTGATCACGGCGGTGGTGGCGGCGACGCACGCTTCGTTCGTGATGGGCTGGTACTATGCGTTTAGTCCGACCGATGCCTATGAGGCGCTGCTCATTTCCAACCTTGCCTATAACACGCTTGTGGGCTTTCCGTTTGAGGCGCTTGGGATTTTTGCGCTTCTGATCCTCGTCATCCTGGCAGCGACAAGTCATGACTTTTGGCTTTGGTTTCTGACGCCGCCGGTTTGGAAGGCGCTGCACCTGTCGATTTACGCCGCGTACGCTGCCGTGGTGGGGCATGTGGCGCTCGGCTACTTGCAGGACGTCAAAAGCCCGGTCTTTCCGCTGATGTTTGCCGCCTGTGCGCTGGGCGTTGCGGGGCTTCATGCGGCGGCGTGGTGGGCGAGCCGCGACGGGCGCGTGGAGGCAGGCGAATGGGTGCGGGTGGCGCCGGCTGGCGACATTCCCGATCAGCGCGCGGTCATCGTGGCGCTTGGCGGAGATGAGCGGGCGGCGGTGTTTCGCGATGGGATCAGCGTGTCGGCAGTCTCCAACGCGTGCGCGCACCAGAATGGGCCGCTCGGCGAAGGGCGGATCGTGGATGGATGCATCACCTGCCCCTGGCACGGCTTCCAGTATCGCATGCAGGACGGCTGCTCGCCGGCGCCGTTTACCGAGAAGATCCCGACCTACCGGCTGAAGCTTGAGGATGGCGTCGTGTTCATCGACCGACGGGCCAATCCGCCTGGGACGCCGGTGGCGCCGCTGGTGCTGGAGGGGGCGCCATGAAGAGTGACGCGCCGTTTTTCATCGGCTTTCTGCGCCCGCCGGAGGGATTGCGCCTGTTTTTGGTGCTGGTGGCGCTGGCCTCGCTGGTGGGGTTTGGGGCTGGGGCGTACTTCGCGGCGGCGACGCAGAACGACCCTGGGGATGGGCGGTTTCGCTTTGACCTGGGGCGGCAGACGCTGACCGGGGTTTTGGAGGCGCGGCCTTATCCGATGCTGCACATACTCCATGGCGAGCATGGGACGGCGGGTCGCTCGATCCTGTTGTCGGGCGTTGGCAAGCGCGGGGTTATTGGGCGCGCGGCGCCGCTCGACGGACAGCTGGTGACGGCGAGCGGTGTGCTTTTGACCCGCGGCGACATCTTCATGCTTCAGGTGCGCGGGGCCGATGACGGGCTTGTGGCGGCGGAGGGGGATGGCGCCGTGCCTGCCGCTGAGCTGCTGGGAAAGTGGCGACTGACGGGCGAGATTTGCGACGGCAAATGCTACAACGGCGCGATGCGGCCGGGGACCGGGCTTGCTCACAAGGCATGCGCGAATTTGTGCATTGCCGGCGGTGTACCGCCGGTTCTTGTGACCACCGGGACTGTTGAAGGGACCGACTATTTTGCGCTGGGGAGCGCTGATGGCGGTCCGATCCCGGATTGGGTGCTCAACTATACCGCCGGCGTTGTGACGCTTGACGGGGTGGTGGAGCGGCGGGGGGACCTTGCCGTGTTTCTTGCCGA
>CAKZYH010000541.1 GCA_937884725.1 uncultured Paracoccaceae bacterium | reverse complement strand
GGCGACCATGTTAGGCTTTGCCATGAGTTATCAGTGGTACGACAGCGACGATACGGTCTTTGATCCCGCCAAAGAGAGGCGGCGCTGGCTGCCGCTCTGGCGCCCGCGCAATGTTGCGCGCCTCATCCGCAGCGCACTGACGAGCTTTAAGCCCCGCGGCGACGTCGGTTTTCATGCCGCACGGCGGCTCGACACGGCCGAGCGGCGCGGCCTGCAGCTTGCCATCATGTGCCGAACGCTGGCGTTCGCTGCGGCGCTTTTTTGGTATGTGCTCGCGTTTTCGCTCTCCGGTTTCGCCGTTCCCATCATCGGCGTATCGGTCCTGTTCGGCCTGACCGCGCTCGGCGTTGCCCACTTCATGGTGATCGGCACACGGTTCGACAGCGAGGCGCTGCGCTACGTCACGCTCGGCGCCGATGTGATCATGCTGTCGCTGATTTTCGCGTTCGTCCCCGTCGATGCCGACGCCGACGCGCCGCAGATCTACGCCTTCCGCAACATGGGCATTTATCTCTACTTCCCATTCGTAGCGCTCGCGTCGCTCAGCTTGTCGGCACGGCTCACCATGTGGGTCGGCACAGTGGCGTCGGTCGGCTACCTGGCGGCCTTCTTCTACGTCACCTCGACGATGGAAAACCCCATATCATGGAGCGCGATTCCCGCCGACGCCAACCGGGAGGAGTTCGACGCGGTGTTCTTATCGCCGGACTTCATCGCCCGCGGCTCACGGATGGGCGAAGCGTTGATGCTGTTCGGCACCACCTGCATTATTGCGTTGGCGGTGTCGCGGGCGCGAGCGATTTTCTTTGCGCAGATTCGAGCAGAAGAAGCGCGCGAAGCCGAGCGGGAAAAGCGGGCCGCCATTTCCCGCCAACTTGGCCGGTTTGTGCCGTCGAGCATTGCTGAGCGGCTTATCGCTGACCCGTCGGGGCTTGAGCCGCAGGTACGCCACGGGGCGGTGCTGGTGCTCGATATCGTCAATTTCACATCGTACGCTGAGGGGCGCGATCCGGCGCGGGTGATTGCCGATCTCAACCGGTTTTTGTCCTCGTGCGCAGAGCGGGTGAGCTTGTCCGGTGGTGTCGTGATCCAGTTCACTGGCGATGGATTGCTGGTGACCCTCAACACACCCATCGATGTGTCAGAGCCAGAAAGAGTTGCTCTTTCGCTCTGTGCTCGACTGGTGGCGTGCGCGGAAGAATTCGGGATCCGTGTCCGGGTCGGGGTTTCGGCTGGAGAGATAGCGTCCGGGGCGGTGGGGTCGGACGAGCGGCAGGCCTTCACGGTCTACGGCGAAACCGTCAACCGTGCCGCGCGCTTGGAAGAGCTTGCCAAAAAGCTCGGCGTATCGGTCCTGACCGACAGTGTCGTCGCCGCCGCGGTGCCTGATGTGCAAATGGCCTCTATGGGCGAACACGAACTCCACGGCTTCAGCGCACCGGTGAAGGTCTACTGTACGCCGCTCGGCTGAGCACCAATGCTAGGTGACCGCGGCGCGGACCTTCGCCGAGACCCACTCGCTGAGCACAACAGTTGCCAGAATGACGATGAATATCACCGTCACCTGCGGCCATGCGAGGACGTTGAGCGAGGCCTGAAGTTGCAGGCCTATGCCGCCCGCGCCTACCAGTCCGAGGATGGTGGACTCGCGAATGTTGATGTCCCAGCGGAACACCGAGATGCCGAAAAAGGCCGGCAGAATCTGCGGGACGATGGCCTGGTCGATGATTTGCGCGCCGCTCGCCCCTGTGGCTTTGACGGCGTCCACCTGCCCCTCGTCGATCTCCTCGATGGCTTCGTACAGAAGTTTGGCGATGAAGCCGATGGACCTCAGCCCAATGGCGATGATCCCGGCGAGCAGCCCAGGGCCAATGATGGACACGAGCAAGAGCGCCCAGATTAGTGAGTTGATGGAGCGGGACGCCACGATGATGAGGAGTGCCAGGGGGCGAACCAGAGTGGTGCTAGGCGTTGTGTTGCGCGCGGCGAGAAACGCCACAGGAACGGCGATGATGATCCCGAGCAGCGTTCCGAGCGTGGCGATGTTGATGGTGTCCCACAGCGGCACCCAAAGCTGGTTCAGGTAAGACCAGCGCGGCGGCATCATCCGCGAGCCGATATCCGCGGCCTGGGCCGGGGCATCGAGAACGAAGAACCAGATCGTGTCCTTCGTCATCACCTGCCAGCAGAACACAAAGAGTGCGACCAGCGCGAGCCAGCCGGCCCACAGCGCCAGGCGCGCCCGCGGCGTGCGGTACTGCCAAACCTTGCGGGGAGGGGATGCGTCGACGGCGCTCATTGGACGCGCTTTCGAATGATGGACGACGCGTACTCCGACACCATCACGATCAGGATGATGACGATCAGGATCGCGCCAGCCGAGTCGTACTCGTACCGGTCGATGGCGGTGTTGAGCGTCGCCCCGATGCCGCCAGCGCCAACGATGCCGATCACGGCCGACTCGCGAAAGTTGATGTCGAGCCGGTAAAGCGACAGCCCGATGAGGCGCGGCATCACCTGTGGCTGAACGGCGTAGTTGATCACCTGCCACCAGCCGGCGCCCGTGGCGCGCACCGCTTCCACCTGGCGGGCATCGATGTCCTCAATGTCCTCTGCAAGGAGCTTGGACAAAAAGCCGATGGTCGCGAACGACAGCGTCACAAACCCGGCAAACGGGCCAAACCCAAACATCGCCACAAACAGGATCGCGATGATGACTTCCTGGAACGAACGAGACACGGCGATGATCGCCCGGCACGTCAGGTAGATCGCCGGCGGAGCAACGTTGCGCGCCGCACCAATTCCGATGGGAACCGAGATGATGATGCCCACCACAGTGGACGTCACCGTCATGGTCAGGCTTTCGATGAGGCCGTTGCGGATATCGGTCCAGCGGGACGAAAAGTCGGGGACCAAAAAGCCTTCAATGAAGCGCCACCCGCGGTCGAGCCCTTCCATGATCCGCGGAATGTTCACCTCGACCGACGCGCTCGCGAGCACGAGGTAAGCGAGGAAGCCGATGTAAATTGTGTAGCGCCACGCCGCGCTCTGGATGAGGACGGGCGGGCGGCGCCATGCGCGGGCGCGCTCGCGGGCCGAGAGGGTCGCGGCGGCAGACATTAGCGGCTTGCGACGAGCGCGATGTCGGGCGAAGCTTGGTCGTCGTCGTCCTCATCCTCGTCCGACGCGCGGCGCATTTGCGCCCAGTCTTCCTCGCCGTAGATCGTCGTCAGCGCCTCGGTATCGAGCGCGTCAGGCGGACCGTCGAACACAACGCGGCCAGCGTTGAGGCCAACAATCCGGTCCGTAAACCCTTGAGCCAAAACCACGTCGTGAATGTTGATGATCGCCGGCAGGGAGCGCTCACGGCAGATCTCGGCAATGAGGCGCATAATCCGGCGCGACGTTTTGGGATCCAACGAAGCGGTTGGCTCGTCCACCAGCAAAAGGTCAGGGTCCTGCTCCAGCGCACGGGCGATACCGACGCGCTGGCGTTGGCCGCCCGACAACGCATCAGCGCGCTTGGTGGCGTGGTCAGAAAGGCCAACGCGGTCGAGAAGCGTGAACGCCTTCTCGATGTCCTCGATGGGGTACTTGCGCGTGAAGGAGCGCCAAAACGGGACATAACCGAGACGCCCCGACAGGACGTTCTCCATCACCGAGAGGCGCTCGACGAGGGCGTATTCTTGAAAGATCATGCCAATACGGCGCCGAGTGCGCTTCAGCCCGCTGCGCGACAGCCCGGTGATCTCTTGGTCTTTGAGGAAAATCTTGCCCGACGTGGGTTCCACCAGCCGGTTAATGCAACGGATCAGGGTCGATTTGCCGGCGCCCGACGGTCCAATGAGACCCAGAATTTGACCTGCAGGCACCTCAAGGTCGACTTCAGCCAGCGCCTTGTCGCCGGTGCGATAGGTCTTGGTGAGCTTTTCGGTTCTCAGCATGCGCTTTGCCCTGATGTTCCGGACAGGGCGGCGCGATCCCCACAGCCCATCTGACCCTCAAACTAACAAGGGGTGGGGCAACGCCCACCCCCAATCACGATTTAACGCAAAGTTACTGGCACTCGTAGGAGACGCCGTTGGCCTCATCGATGGTGCGGATCACGGACCAGTCGTCCTGGAAGGTGATGGGGATGAACTGATCCTCACCGTTCTTGCCAAACTCTTCAGCAAGCGCGGTGCCTTCCCAGTCGAACGAGAAGAACGCCTCCTGGATCTTCTCCTGAAGCTCAGGCGTCAGGTTATAGACCATGCCGTAGCCAGTGGTCGGGAAGGTCTGCGAGGTGAACAGGACTTCCACTTGATCGGGCTCGATCACGCCGCGCTCGATCATGCGCGCCTTCACCGAGTTGGCGATGGTGGCGACTTCATAGTCCTTGTTGGCAACGCCCAGGATCGAGTTGTCGTGCTTGCCGGAAAACTCGACATCGTAGTCCTCGCCCGACACCATGCCGAACTCAGCCTTCATAAGCGCGGTCGGCGCTTTGAAACCGGAGTTGGAGGTCTGCGAGGTGTGGGTCAGCGTGCGGCCCTTGATGTCCTCCACCGAGCGGACTTCGGAGCCCGGGTAGGTGATGACTTCCATCTCGTAGCCGTAGGATCCATCAGCGCCAGCCATCATGGCAAACGGGCGGAAGCCCGCGCACGCAACGGCGATGGGGTTGGAGCCGGTGTTGAAGCCGGCCACGTGCAGGCGGCCAGCGCGCATGGCTTCCAGCTGCGCAGCG
Organism: uncultured Paracoccaceae bacterium; assembly: GCA_937884725.1. GTDB lineage: Bacteria > Pseudomonadota > Alphaproteobacteria > Rhizobiales > Amorphaceae > Acuticoccus. The sequence goes on along the minus strand of CAKZYH010000541.1, from coordinate 9,256 downwards.
TTCGACTGCACCGGGAAGAACTGGACGTTTTTGCCCGTCAGCTCTTCCATGTGCTCCAAGAAGCCCGCCCACACGTCACGGTAGACGGCGGGGTCCTCAACGGGCGTATAGGCGAAGATGAGGGTGCTGGGGTCGATCTGCTCAGACGGATCGGTGGGGATGTCGGCGATCAGGTCACCGTCGGCATCCGTAAAGCGATCGTCGAGTTTGAACTCGGCAAGGGCCGGGGTGGCGATGAGGGCAACGCTCGCGGCGGCCGCGATCAGTGTGGCTTTCAAGCCCATGGAAGATCCTCTCTCAACACAGTTTGCGCCGCTGGCGGGGCCAGCAGCTCGTTTCTTGGTGTCTCTTACAAACGTGCATGACAGCTCTGTGACAGCCGCGCTAGCGCTGATTTCATCGGCTGCCGTCTTTTGCGCCAAGTGCGCTGGAGGCAGGGCGCACTAGGCGCGCTTGGTTGGAACGGCGGGGCGCTTGGCCCCGCCAAAACCCAGCGTAATAGCCTGGACTACGCTGTCTTCGCAGCAGCCATCTTCGGCTCGAGGGCGGCCAGTGTCTCGCTGAACTTGCCGATAATTTCCTCAATGTTCGCCTCATTGAGGATCAGTGGCGGGCTCATGGCGATGGCATCGTTCATCATGGCACGCACGATAAGCCCGTTCTCAAGCGCCTGGGACTGGAACGCCTTGCCAATCCCTGCGGCAGGATCAAACCGACGCTTGGTCGCTTTGTCGGCCGACAGCTCCACAGCGGCAATCAAACCGACGCCCCGCACCTCGCCGACCCACGGATGGTCCGCAAAGGTCTCCCGGAGGCGCCGCTGGAACGTCTCACCAATCCGCGCGGAGTTCGCGGTAAGACCCTCACGCTCCATGATGGCAAGGTTCGCGTTGGCGGCCGCACACGCGATGGGGTGCGCGGTGTAGGTGTAGCCGTGCCCGAAGACACCGAGGTACTCCGAGTCCTCGAGGATAGTGTTCCACACTTCCTCGCCTACCAGCACCGCCGACAGCGGCTGGTAGCCGGACGTGATGCCCTTGGCGACTGAAACCATGTCGGGCTCGATCCCGAAGTACTGCGAGCCAAAATCGGTGCCGAGACGCCCGAAACCGCAAATCACCTCGTCGGCGATAAAGAGGATGTCGTTCTTGCGCAGCACCTCCTGAACGCGCGGCAAATACCCCTCCGGCGGTACAACGACCCCGCCAGCGCCCATAACGGGCTCGGCGATAAAGGCCGCGATGGTGTCGGCGCCTTCTCGCTCGATGGTGGCTTCAAGCTCAGCGATCAGCCGGTCGCAGAACGCCGCCTCGCTCTCGCCAACCTCGGCCTCATGGTAGAAGTGCGGGCAGCGCACACGCACCACCTGCGGCAGCGGCAAGTCAAACGCGTTGTGGACCGGAGGAAGACCCGTGAGCGAGCCAGCCGCAACGGTCACGCCGTGGTAGGCGCGGTCGCGCGAAATGATCTTCTTCTTCTTCGGGCGGCCCTTCAGGTTGTTGTAATACCAGACAAGCTTGACCTGCGTGTCGTTCGCGTCGGAGCCCGAGCAGCCAAACAGAACGCGCGCCATGTTGCCCGGCGCCATGCGCTTCACAGTGTCGGCGGTGAACACGCCAGGCTCTGTGCCCATGGAAGCAAACGAATGGTAGTAGGGCAGCTTCGCGGCCTGCTCGGTGATCGCTTCCACAATCTCGTTGCGGCCATAACCAACGTTCACGCACCACAAGCCGGCCAGCGCATCGATGTGCTGGTTGCCGCGGTTATCTTCCAGGTGAACGCCCCGAGCGCCCGTAATGATGCGCGGGCCGGTGGCCATATGCGCCTTCGGCTGGGTGAACGGGTGGAAAATGTTCTCTTTGTCGAGTTCTTCGACCGACTGGTTGTGGGTGGGGCTCAGATCCATCGCACGCTCCCGCATTGCCAGCGATCCCGCGCGCTGGACACTTCGAACTGCGGCGCACCCTATGGTTTTTTATGCCGCCTCACCACCCCGCTCACTGGGACCGTGCGTCTCGCCCCACTCTTTTAGCGCGGAAAGTGCCGGGCCGAGCGCTGCACCCTTGTGGGTGAGCGTGTACTCAACGCGCGGCGGCACCTCCGGATAGCTTGTGCGGATCAAGATGCCGTCCGCCTCAAGGTCCCGCAGCGCTTTGGTGAGCACACGTTGTGACACTGTCCCGCACGCACGTTGGAGGGCACTGAAGCGCAGTGGACCGGGCAGAAGATGCCACACGATAAGACCCTTCCACTTGTGAGCGATGATTTCGAGGGCCGCCTCAACGGGGCAGCCACCCGAGCAGTCGTAGCGCTCAAAGCGGGTGACTGAGCCGTCAGAGCTTTGTGCCGGAGTGATCCCATTAGTATCCATTTGGTGCCTTACGGTGTGGATGCGCCGTTCTTGTGTGGTTTCACGACAATACCAGCTCCCGAGGGAACAAACACTCACCAACGGAAGCCGAAAACATGCTGACCATTGTCGCGCACATCTACGCTGAACCTGGCCACTCCGAATTTGTGGCAGCTGAGTTGCAGAAATTGGTGCCGATCACCCGGGCTGAGGCGGGCTGCCGGCAGTACGATCTGCATCGCGACAACGACAACCCCGACCACTTCATGTTCTACGAAAACTGGGACAGCCGGGACCTTTGGCAGACGCACATGGCTGCGCCGCACCTCGCCAACTACATGGCGGCCACCGAAGGAAAGGTGGCCCGGTTCGATTTGTTCGAAATGACCCTGGTTTAGAACGGGGCGGACCTGCGCTCAGCGCGTGACCCGTTCGGGCCACGTGCAACACGCCAAGACACACCCCTTCACGGCTGCGTCAAAGGCCGTGTCTGCCCCTTACGATCCTGTCACACAGCAGCGATCTGAGGGCGGCACAAGGAGGGTCCCATGACCGACATCGCACTGAAATCAAAAGCGCCTTTCCTGCCGCTGCCGAAACTGTTGACCGATCCGATGGGCCTCGGGCTGACCGTCGGAGCCGGCGTTGTCGCAACCATAGCGTTCGATCTTTTCGGCCAGTGGCTGGCACCGACGCTGGGCTACTCCCGCCTCGCCCCCGCACCGCTCGCCGCGCAAGTCCTGCAGATGGTGTTTGGCCCGTTTGAAGCAGCTCGGGCTGCAGGGAACTGGATGCACTGGTTCACAGGCGTCGTTGCCTACGCGTTCGGCTATGTGCTGGTTGCATTGCCGCTGGCGCGCAAAATCATGCCGGCGATCCCGGTTTTCGTTGTGGCAACGGTCTATGGTGCCGTTCTGTGGGTCTTCGCGCTCTACGTCATGGCCCACTTGGTCGCCGGAAACCCCGCTTTCCTGGGCTTTGGCCAGCTCACCTGGGTCGCCCTCGTTGGGCACATCGTCTACGCCTGGGCTTTGGCAGCGGTGCTCGCGCTGCGGGGTCGCTAATCCCACCCCGGCGGGGTTGAACCTTTTTGGTTACGCGCTCGTTGAACCACTAAGCGAGTTCAACCGCGCACAGGGATTTCATGTTGAAGAGCGCACCGCAGGCCGCCCAGAAGGCCAGCGACACGGCGAGCGATGAAGCGTTAATCGCGCAGATGGCGAAGGACCGCGTCGCCATCGAGGCGGTCTCCCCCGAGATCGACGGCGGCAGGTTTGCCGCCAAATCCATTGTCGGTCACCCGGTCCGCCTGGAGGCCGACGTGTTCGGCGAAGGCCACGACATGGTCAGCGCTGCCATCTGGTTCCGCAAAGCCGGCGACACGGACTGGCGGGAAGCGCCTCTTCACCAGCTCCAGAACGACCGGTGGGCCGGCACCTTTATACCCGACGAGGTTGGACCGTTTGAATACACCGTTGTCGCGTGGCGCAACGTTTGGGGCATGTGGCGCTCCGAGGTCAGCAAAAAGCACGCAGCCGGCGTGTCCATCGCGCTGGAGCTGGAGGAGGGCGCCAGGCTCCTAGCCGATGCCGCAACCTCCAACCGCGGCACCAAGGAGGAGCGCAACGCACTCGCCGCCCTCGCCAAAACGATGGCCGGCGCTGACGATGCGGCGCGCTTCTCTGCGATGATGACGGACGAAACCGCAGCGCTCGTGGCGCGGGCAGGGCGCCGGCAGAACGTTTCGCTCTATCACCGCGTGCTGCGTCTCACGGTGGACCGCCGGAAGGCTGCGTTCTCGGCCTGGTACGAGATGCTGCCGCGCTCCCAATCCGGCGATGTCCATCGTCATGGAACCTTCGACGACGTGATCGCCAAGCTGCCTTACGTGCAGTCGCTCGGCTTTGACGTTCTCTATTTCCCGCCGATCCATCCCATCGGGCTCACCAACCGCAAGGGCAAAAACAACTCCCTCACAGCGGAGCCCGGGGACGTGGGCAGCCCCTACGCCATCGGCTCAGAGGATGGCGGCCACATGGCGCTCCATCCGCAGCTTGGCGATTTCGACGATTTCAAACGTTTGGTGGCCGCGGCGCATAAGCACGGGCTCGAAATCGCTCTCGATTACGCGCTCAACTGTTCGCCCGACCACCCCTGGATCAAACAGCACCACGATTGGTTCGAGTGGCGGCCCGACGGCTCGATCCGCTACGCCGAGAACCCGCCAAAGAAGTACGAGGACATCGTCAACGTTCGCTTTTACGACGGCGACGATCCCATCCCCGCCGTCTGGATCGAGCAGCGCGAAGTGTTCCGGTTCTGGATCAAGCACGGGGTGAAGATCTTCCGGATCGACAACCCGCACACCAAGGCGTTCGCGTTTTGGGAGTGGGTGATCGCCGACATCAACCGCGATCATCCGGACGTTTTGTTCCTCTCAGAAGCGTTCACGCGGCCCAAAGTGATGCAGCGGCTGGCAAAGCTTGGATTCCACCAATCCTATTCGTACTTTACGTGGCGCAATACGAAGGCCGAGTTCGCGCAATACTTGCAAGAGCTGACGCAAACCGATCAACGCCACTCCATGCGGGTGAATTTCTTCGTCAACACGCCCGACATCAATCCGTACTATCTGCAAAGCGGCAGCCGCGCGGCGCACCAAGCCCGGCTTGTCTTGGCCGCGACGACCACCGGAAACTATGGCGTCTACAACGGGTTTGAGATTTGCGAAGCAACGCCCATCCCTGGCAAAGAAGAATATCTCAACTCAGAAAAGTACGAGCTGAAGGCTTGGGATTTTGACCGACCCGGGAACATCAAGGCCGACATTCAGCTCATGAACCGCCTGCGCCATGCGCACCCGGCCCTGCAAGCGCCGCACAACATCGCGTTCTACAACATGTGGAACGACAACATTCTCTACTATGGCCGCTACACGGATGACCGGTCGTCATTCTTGCTGTTTGCGGTCAACCTTGATCCCAACCAAGGTCAGGGTGCCAACTTCGAAGTGCCGCTGTGGGAGCTTGGGCTCCCGGATAATGCGAGCATCGAAGTTCATGATCTAGTGTCAGACTACAGCTTTGTTTGGCATGGCAAAATCCAACAAGTTTACATCGATCCGGCGCAGCGGCCCTATTTCATTTGGAAGCTGGTCACGCCGAGAGGAGCCCAATAATGGACGCTACTGCACCGGCCGTGCCGGCCGAAGCAGAGGCCGCTGGCATCGACCCAGCGGTCACCGATTGGTACAAAGACGCCATCATCTACCAGCTTCACATCAAGGCTTATCTTGATGCTGACAATAATGGCTACGGCGACTTCGCCGGCCTCTTACGCAAGCTCGACTATGTGCAGCAACTCGGCGTGACGGCGATTTGGCTTTTGCCATTCTACCCGTCCCCCCTGCGCGACGATGGCTACGATATCGCAGACTACACAACGACCAACACCCAATATGGCGACGTCGAAACTTTCGCGCGCGTAGTCGAGGAAGCGCACAAGCGCGGCATCCGTGTGATCACCGAGCTCGTCATCAACCACACCTCCGACCAGCATCCATGGTTTCAGCGAGCACGCACGGCGCCCAAGGACTCGCCTGAGCGGGACTACTATGTCTGGTCCGATACCGACGAAAAGTATGAGCTGACGCGGATCATCTTTCTCGACACCGAAAAGTCGAACTGGACCTGGGACCCAGTGGCGCAGCAATACTTCTGGCACCGGTTCTACAGCCACCAGCCCGATCTCAACTTCGACAATCCTGAAGTCTTGAGCGAAGTCATCGGCGTGATGAACCAGTGGCTCGATATGGGCGTGGATGGCCTGCGGCTCGACGCGATCCCCTACCTTGTCGAGCGCGACGGCACCAACAACGAAAACTTGCCCGAAACGCACGACGTCCTAAAGAAGATCAGGGCAGCGCTCGACGAGAAATACGAAGGGCGGATGCTCCTCGCCGAAGCCAACCAATGGCCGGAAGACACGCGGCCATACTTTGGCGAAGGCGATGAATGCCACATGGGCTTTCACTTCCCGCTGATGCCGCGGATGTACATGGCGCTGGCCCAAGAAGATCGGCACCCCATCACCGACATCATCCGCCAGACACCGGAAATCCCCGACGACTGCCAGTGGGCGATCTTCTTGCGCAACCACGACGAGCTCACCCTCGAAATGGTCACCGAAGAAGAGCGCGATTACCTTTGGAAGACTTACGCGGGCGACAAGCGTGCGCGGATTAACCTTGGTATTCGCCGCCGCCTGGCGCCGCTCATGCAGAACGACCGGCGCAAAATCGAACTGATGAACGCCTTCCTGCTGTCGATGCCCGGCACGCCGGTCATCTACTACGGCGACGAGATCGGCATGGGCGACAACTATTATTTGGGCGATCGCGATGGCGTGCGCACACCCATGCAGTGGTCGGCGGACCGCAACGCCGGCTTCTCCCGCGCCAACCCACAGCAGCTCTACCTGCCACCGATCATGGACCCCGTCTACGGCTATCAGGCCGTCAACGTGGAGGCCCAGGAAGACGATCCGTCCAGCCTACTAAACTGGATGCGGCGCATCATCATGGTGCGCAAGCAGCACAAAGCATTCGGCCGCGGATCGATGACCTTCATCTATCCGCTCAACCGCAAGATCATCGCCTACGTGCGCGAATTCGAAGACGAAGTGATTTTGTGCGTGGCGAACCTGTCGCGCAGCGCCCAAGCGGTGGAACTCGACCTGTCAGCCTACCGCACCATGGTGCCGGTGGAGCTGGCCGGCCGCACGCCGTTCCCGCCCATCGGCGACCTGCCCTACATGCTGACGCTGCCAGCCTACGGTTTCTTTTGGTTCGTGCTCGCAGGCCCCGAAGAGGCGCCGCTGTGGCACGCCCCGATCCCCGAACCCCTGCCCGATTTTGTCACGCTCACCACCCGCCACGGCCTCATCGCCGATGCCTTAACCGGCCGCGAACGCAGCCAACTTGAGGGCACCACGCTCCCCCAATGGCTGCCGCTCCAACGCTGGTTTGCGGCCAAGGACGAGCGCATTTCCAAGGTCGAACTGGAACCCTTGGCCGCCCTCGACGATGCAGGCCGCTACGCGCTCACCGCACTCAAAGTGTCGGTGGGATCGGGCGAACAACGCTATTTCGTCCCCATGAGTGTGCGGTGGGGCGAGGAGCACTTGCGCCCCGGTGCCCCCAAACTCTCCTACACGCTCGCTAAAACCCGGTCCGGCCCCAAGGTCGGTGCCCTCATCGACGGCACCTACGACGAAACCTTGGCGGCGGAGCTCATCAGCCTCATGCAAGCGGGCGCGGTGAAGACAGGTGTCGACTACACGGTGCGCTTCGAGGGGTCGCCCGAACTCATCGACTTTGAAGAACTCGCCGCTCCGCGCCCGCTGGGCGTGGAGCAGTCCAACGTCTCCATCGCGTTCGGCGAACAGGTGATCCTCAAGGTCTACCGCCGCCTCCGGCTCGGCGAGCAGCCCGACGTGGAAATCGCCCGCCATCTCACCGATGTCTCCCCGTTCGAACAAACGCCGGCACTTCTCGGCACCATCACGCTGGAAGGCGAGGAAAACGCGATCCTCGCCGCCGCCTTCAAGTTCGTGCCCAACCAAGGCGACGCCTGGGCCGCCGTACTCGGCGCCTTGGTGCGTTACATGGAGGGCGCGGACGCGCTCGAGCAAGAAACCGGCGGCGGCACCGAAGAGGACATCATCCTCACCTTCCCGCTGGAAATCGGCGAGCTTGCCGGCCGCCGCACCGCCGAAATGCACCTCGCCCTTGCCAAGCCCGGTGGCGGCCCTGCGTTCGATCCGGAGCCCATCAGCGCCGACGATCTGACCACCTGGGCCGACGACGCCATCGCGGAGGCCGACACCGTGCTCAAGCGCCTCGCCGTGGCAAAGGCCGATCTCAACGAAGCCGCCGCAGGCCTCGCCGACGCCGTCATGGCGGCACGCGGCGAGATCGTCCGCCGCTACGAGGCGGTGAAGGCCATGGCGCCGTCGGGGTCGAAAACCCGCATCCACGGCGACTATCACCTAGGCCAAGTCATTGTCGCACAATCGGATTTGGTGATCATCGACTTTGAAGGTGAGCCCTCCCGCTCGCTGGAAGAGCGGCGGCGCAAATCGACACCGCTGCGGGACGTGGCAGGCATGCTGCGCTCGTTCGACTATGCGGCCGCCATGGCGCTTGCAGAGTGGCGCGACACCCACGATGTGAATGCCACCGAAGCGAGCCAGAAGGCGAGCGCTTGGCACGACCGCACGCGCCGGCAATTCTTGTCCACCTACCTTGATGTGATCGGTGAGACGGAGCAGGGCGGACCGCTGACGGCCGCGCTGCTCGACCTCTTTGTCCTGCACAAGGCGGTCTACGAAATCGGCTACGAGCTCGCCAACCGGCCCACTTGGGTGGCGATCCCGCTGCAAGGCGTCCTCGACGTTCTGGCGGATGAGCGCGGTGTTTCAGCGTGGGCCATGCCCAGCGAGGAATGAGTGTGAGTACTACGATCAGCGACGACTTGCTGCCGCAAGCAGCGGACGCGATTGCCAAAGGACAGCATGCCGACCCCTTTTCAGTCCTCGGCATGCACGGGACGCCCGCGCGCTTTGTGGCGCGCACCTTCGCCCCCCACGCCGATAGCGCTGTCCTGTGCGACGCCACCGGCAACGCGGTGGCGGAGGCGGAAAAGATCCACCACGACGGCCTCTTTTCCGTCGTTCTGGAAGGCCGCGACCTGTTCGAGCACCGCTGGCGCTACCGGGCCGGCCGGCACGAATGGCTCGCCGACGACCCATACCGCTTCGGCACCATCCTGGGCGATCTCGACATCTACCTCATCGCCGAGGGCCGCCACCGGCGCCTCTACGATGTGTTCGGCGCCCATCCCCGCA
>CAKZYH010000540.1 GCA_937884725.1 uncultured Paracoccaceae bacterium | reverse complement strand
TCAATCACGAGCGGCCCGTCGTTTGAGCGCAAGATGTCGACGCCGCAGAGCGACAGGCCAGCCGCGCGCGTTGCCCGTCGTGCGAGGGCGTGTTCGGCCGGTGTGATGGCGACGGGCTTGGACACGCCGCCCCGGTGGAGGTTGGAGCGAAACTCGCCTGCCTCGCCGGAACGCTCCATGGTGGCGACGACCTCCCCGTCGATGACGACAACGCGGATGTCGCTGCTGGCGGCTTCTTCGATGAACTCTTGCACCAGCACCCGCCGTTTGATGCCGCGGAACGCTTCGATCACTGAGCGGGCGGACTGCGTTGTGTCTGCCAAGACAACACCGACACCTTGGCGGCCTTCGGGCAGTTTGACGATTGCGGGCGCGCCGCCCACCAGCTCGACCGTGTGCGCCGCCTGGGAGCGTTCGTGCGCCATGGCTGTCGCGGGGACGGCCGCGCCGCCTTGCACCAAGAGCTGAAGGGAGTGGAACTTGTCGCGCGCGGCTGCGACGGCGTGCGATGGGTTGAGGGGCAGGACACCCATGCATTCAAACTGCCTGAGGACGGCCATTCCGAACTCAGCGGTCGATGCCGACAGCCAGGGAATGACGGCGTCGTAGGCCTTCATGGGGCGCCCCTCGTGGTAGAGGGTGAGCGCCTGGTCTTCGATGGCCATCGTGCAGCGCAACGGGTTGATGGCGTCGAGGTCATGTCCCCTGCTTGCTGCGGCTTCTTGTAAGCGGGAGTGGGTATGCTCTCCCGCTCGGTTGGTTAGCATTGCGATCCGCATAACTGTCCCGGCTCCTGTTCAACGCCGTCTCGACGGATCGGCGACGGCGTGGCGTGTGTTGGCTCGACAAGGCAAACGGATGACGCGGCGGTTTCTTCCGCTGGCGCAATTGTTTCTTGCAAGAGCTGGTCTGACGCGTCGGACGGTTTGCGTATGCTTCGCGTGTCGAGGGGCGGTCGGGACGTTGGTCCCGTCGGTACCGCTCGTGACCACAAAATCGCCATACTGTGATTGACGTCACGCGATGATGATTAAAGGATATCCATGTTTTGGGGCGGCATGATTAGAACGGCTCAGGACCTTAACATGACTTACTGGATGATTCATCAAGATGAGACTGACGAGGATTATTGGATAGTTCCTGACGAAGAGCCAGAGGCAGACGGTGATCAGCCACACGATGGCGACCTTAATCTATATGATAAGCATGCAGAACCCATGCCGATCAATGCTGAAAATGATCTGCCATGGGGCACTGATCACGTCTTCTTCGGGACGGATGACGCGTCTGGTGATAATATTCAAGGATCAGAAGACGACGATTTGATCTTTGGTCTTGAGGGCGTCGACACACTGAGGGGTGCCGGCGGCAATGATACTGTCTACGGCAACTCCCATGACGATATAATCTACTTGGGATTTAAAGAGCACGGCGATCAGGACACGTCAGATCTGCGCGACGTTGGGCATGGTGGCCAAGGCAACGACACGATTCACGGCACGGACGCCTCCGACGAGCTGAACGGCGGAACCGGCATTGACCTTCTGGTCGGCAACGCCGGCGATGATGTGATCAACGGCGGCTCGGAACGCGATACGGCGAGTTATGAGTTCGCCACCGGCAGCGTTGAGGTAAACCTCACCACTGGCCGGTCGAGCGGTGCGGACGGCAACGATACGCTGGAGAGCGTCGAGAATGTCCGTGGCTCGCAACACAACGACACGCTGATCGGCAATGATGAAGACAACAGCCTTATTGGTCTTGGCGGCGACGATGAACTGCGAGGCGGCGATGGCGGCAACAGCCTCCACGGTGGCGAAGGCAACGACACGATCTATGGCGGTAAGGATGACGACTTTATTTCCACCGGCGCTGGCAATGACTCGGTCGAAGCGGGGGCTGGCGATGACATCATCTTTGTCGATACTGGCAATGACACTATTTTCGGTGGATCTGGCGCGGACAAGTTCGTGTTCCGCAATGAGCAGTTCGGCGTCAAAACAATCAAAGACTGGGAGGCCGGGATCGACCGCTTCGACATCCGTGACCACCAGAGCGATGTGGCCATCCAGATCGGCTATCTGGGGAACGATGCGCTGATTGTGATGGCCGATGTAGCGACGAATACTATTTTGGGCGCGGTCGTGGTCGAGAACGAGCGCGGCAACATTTCGATGAACGACTTCGATTTCTTCCTGTGACGCATCGGGTGCTGAGGTTGGCGCGGCGCCCCGGTCTTACCCGGTGCGCCACGGTCCAGACATGGCGGTCAGCCTCCGCTTAACGGGTGTCGCACAGCCCGGGCCGGCTTATGACTGGCACGCGACGGCGCTCAACCCTCCGTCCGCACCCCGATCCACACACACTGTCTTCAGATTTTCGATGTTGAGCCGCACCCGCACCTTGTACTGCTCGTCGGCAAACCAGGGTTTGCGCTCCGTGGTGGCGTGCCGGACATAGGCTGGGGACCTCTCCGCCCCCCATAGATCGGGCCGGAAGATCCTCGCGAGGCCGGCCGCGAAGGTGTCGCCTTCCTCTTCTTTCTCCACGATCTGGACGGTGTGGAACTTCACATTGAAGTTGAGGTCGAACTCTAGAACGTCCGGCAGGGTGCGCAGCGGTGTGCGATCCAAGTTGATCAACCACTGCGTGTCAGTGTTGAGGATTGGCATCGATACCGACAGGACATCGAGCGCGCGCATCCGGGCTGTTGTCGGATCGTACATGTCTTCGGGCTTTCGGTAGGAGCAGTTATCGCGGCTTACGCCTTCGGCGGACAAGTCGCACGAGTCCCACCGGTAGCGCACGGCGCCGTTCCCAAGGTCTGAACCGGTCGGCGTGTAGGTTTCTGCGCTGGCGCTGACGGTGGGCGAGGAGGACGAGCCGAGCTCCATGTTGCCGCCGCGCGCATCTGCCGGCACCATGCCGCCGCCTTGGATTCCCGGCAAGCTGCTCGCGCCAGCGCTCGACGACAGGCTCGCGCTGAACGAGGACGAGTCTGTGAGCGAGACGTTTTGGTAGCTGGCTTTGTTTTGCGGGAACTGCTGGTCGAGAACGCCGCTGAAGTTGACCGGGCTCACGGTGAGCTGGACATCGTCCACCCAGAAGACGTCTTCCGGGTTGTCGGCAAGCTCGGACGAAGGAACGCCCGCCTTCATAAGTTCCAGGCTGGTGCCGTCGACGGTGGCAAGGCGCACTGCCAGCGCGTTGCCCGCGTCCATGAAGGCCACGTAGGCGTCAAGCCGCACCACAAGGTCGGCATCTTGCTGAGAGGCGCGCATGGCCTCGCCCAGAACCCCCGTCAGCGGCATGTTCAAGCGCCGGGCATTGCCGAGCGAATCCCATGAGTGACCCCGGAGCCTGACATTGGCGGGCCGTGCAAAGAAGGTTTGGTAGATGGAGCCGGCCTCTGAATAAAGCAGGACATCGCGCCCCAGCGTGACGCTGGCTTCCGTGTCGCTGGTTTTGCGCACGATGGGGGCGCGGCGGTCCCTTGCCACGCGGACCGGTTCGACGGGCGGCGCGACCGGTGCGGAGGTGCTCACATCGGTGATGGTGCCGATGACGTTCAGCTGACCGTCCTGCCCAACGCGCCAGCTGACTCTGCCGCCGGCGATATCAATAACCACGCCGACATTCCGCCGCTGGTCGAACAGTGCGATGGCACCAGCACTCCGACCCGTTTCGGCGAAGGTGAACAGCCGTTCGTCCGCCGTATCGTATTCGCCCCACGTCCCGTCGGTGGACTGCTTGAAGCGTGCATTGCGCAGCGATGCGCTCGTGACGGCGCTGAGCTCGATGTTGGTTGGGATAGCGGGCGGCGGGGCGGAGGTCTGCGGGACGGGCGCATCGCTCACCGCGATGATGGCCCCCATCCGGTTGAGGCTGCCGGTTTCGCCGACGCGCCAGCTCGCCGACAGCCCGTCCAAGTCGAGCAGGACACCGACGTTGCGGCCGTCATCCAACAGTTCGATGGACCGCGCGCCACGCCGGGTTTCGCGGAACGTGAACTTTTGTTCGCCGCTCGCATCGACTTCTGCCCAGCGCCCATCGCCCCTTTTTTGGAAGGCAAACCCGTCGGCTGCAACGCGTGTGATCGCCATGATGTCGAGGTCGGCGCCGGGCGCGTCCGGTTGCGGCGTGGCCCCGTTTTGGGGGGCTGGCGCAACGTTGGTGATGGCGGCGAGCCGTTGACCCGCGCTGGTGCGGTCGGTGCGCCAGCGCACCTCGCCGCTCGCAATGTCGATCACCAGGCCGAGACCCCGGCCATCGTCGTGCAGCTCAATGGTGAGTGCATTTCGCCCGATCTCTGCGAACGAAAACACGGGGTTGCCGTCCACATCGAACTCGCGCCAAGTCCCGTCGCTGCTTTGGACAAGCCGCATATTGGCCGCTTCGACGAGGCCGATGGAGGCAACATCTATCCCCGCCGCGCCGCCGGCCGTATTGGGCGGCTGCGCGTTGCCTGGGTTGGCACCATCGCGGGACACCTCATCGATGCTCGCAACCCGTTCGCCCTGACCTTCAAGTCCCGTGCGCACAAAGATCGCGCTGTTCTCAATATCGAGGATGACGCCGACATTTTGGCCGTCGTTGTGCAGGATGATGATCTGATCATCCCGGCTGATTTCGCGGAAGCTGCCCGCCGGCTGTCCTTGCGGAGTAAAAGCCTGCCAGATCCCACTGGGGTAACGCATGAGGCGGATTTCGGCGCTCAGAACTTCGGTGACGTTGCCGACGACGCCAGTGTCGGGTTCGGGGGCGACGGGGCGAGTGAGGTCGGTGGGTTGTTTGGCGCTTGCGGCTGTGATCTGGCCCAGCTCCGCCCATTCGCCACCCGAGGGCGCTTGTCGCGCAAGGTTTTCGGTGAAGTTGAAAGCGTAGGTGATGCCGGTGGTTGGGTCGAAGAGGGTGAGGCTGCCCGCGGCCCGCTCTACGATGGTCAACTGTACAAGCTCTGCGCCGCTTTGCGCGTCGTAAGCGATGAAGCCCTTGCCGCCTTCCACAAGCCGTGTCGATCCGACGGAGAGGTCTTTCACGGTCTCACCGGTGACCTGCGCCGTCTCGGTGCCGTTGAGGGGCTGCTTGTTGATCGCGGGTGCTTGGGGGTGAGTTTGGGCGACAGCGGCCATGCCGAGGCCGAGCACGGGAATCATGGCGCTCGCCATCAACCAAAGGCGCGTCTTGCCCGTCAGGCCTTGTCGCATCGCAAGCCCTCCCGATGGCTTGTGGTGGTCCTCGCACTTTTGCCACCGGCCAAGGTCCGTGGCCACCACCACAAAGGGTGCCGCAGTCAGCGCGTCAGCGGCACCCTGAGGGCGTGCCCTACGCTGCGAACTTGTAAAAGTCGATCAGCGAGGAGCCGACAGCCGCGCTGTCGACATTGGCGACCCCGATGCCTGCGTCATGGTCCGGGCGGCGCACGGTGCGAAAGTCGACGCTGAAGCGGGTGCGATTGGAGAGGTTCCGGGCGCCGCCGTGGAGGTGTGAGCCGGAGAAGACTAGGGTTTCCGCGGCATTCATGGCAAAGCGCTGCTCGTTGCTCATGTCGAACGGCTCGGTGGTGGTGGGCGCGGTGACCACCTCTCCTTCGGTGTCCTGGAAGAGGGTGCGGCGTTTGATCTCCAGATAGTCGAAGCCGCTGGAGGAGTTGGCGACGGCGGCTTTGAAGTAGGCTGGGAAGATGGGGAGGGCGGCCTCGCGGGGCAGGTCGTAAAGCGGGATCCACCAATTGACCTGCGCGCCGGAGTGGGCGGACCATGTGTCGCGGTGGGCGGCCGGTGCGTCGCCAGAGCCGTCGCCGCTTTCCACATCGATCGGTGCGACCCGCAGGTGGGGGGTGTCGAAAATGACGCCTTCGGTATCGTACCCTTGTTCTTCGAGGAGCTGTTTGACGAGAGCGTTCCAGCCGGTCCACATCCGGATTTTCATGCGCAGCGGCATCACCCGTTGCAGCATGACTTCCTTGCCGAGCACATGTTCTGCGTCGCCGGGATGCTCCGCCTCGGGGAGGAGCTTGCGCAAAAGCGGGTCCATGGCGGCCACCATCGCTTGGCTGGCGGGCGTAGCCGGCTTCACCGAAACCGCGCCATGATAGATGTCCTGAAATGGTGATGCGGTCATGACGATCTCCGATGACAGTGTGGTGTTGGGCGCGGGCGGTGTCCGGCGTTTGGGCGGGCGTTCGCCGGCATGAGTGCGACGCACCGGGTTGTTGACGCGCTGTCGGTCCACGCGGTTGGCGAGACGCTTTTGGTGTTGTCGGGGGAGCGGCCGGCGCGGGTGCTGCGCAAGGCGGGGCTTGCGGCGGCGATGGGCGTGGCTTGCGATGGGGTTGGCGTGTGTGAGCCGGGGCTGGTGGAGGCGCTCACCGCCCGCGGTATGCTGGAGCCGACTGGTGGACGTGGGCCGACGGCTGGCCGTGCGGGTCCTATGCGGGCCGTTCCGGCTGATGCGGCAGAGAAGCTCGTGCGGGCGGCGCACCATGCTGAGGCGTTTGCTTTGGAGCACGCGTCGCGGAGTTGGGGCGCGGCTGTGACCTTGCCTGCACCGCCCGATGGGCTGGTGTTGCCGCGGGCGGGGGCCGATTGGGCGGACGATCCGCGGTCTCTGGTGGATCCTCTCGTGGGGCCGGTGCTGTCGCTGGCGGTGCACCGTCCGATTCGCGGCGAGGGGGCGCCAGTGCTGGCGGTAGCGCGGTATGGCTGTCCGGCCGAGCCGCTCAGCGAGGCGGCGCTTCGGTCGGTGGCGGCAAGCGGTGCGTCAGCTGTTGCCGCCGATGAGAGGCTTGCCGTGGTGAAGGCCGTGGCCGAGGCGGTGGAGAGGTTTAGCGCCATGGCGCCTCCGCCAAGGGATGCCAGCAGGAAGGTGCCGGCGGTGCGGCTTGCCGATGGTGCCGCGGTGGCGCTGCCGGTGGAGGACGCGGCGATTGTGTTTGACGCGCGCGCCCGGTCGCCGGGGTCGAATGGGCTGGCTGCCGGGCCGACCTTGGAGAGGGCGATTGAGAGCGCGTTGCTGGAACTGATCGAGCGCGATGCTGTGGCGCAGTGGTGGCACGGGGCGCGGCCGCCGCGCTTGGCGAAGCTGCCGGAGGGGGCCGAGGCGCTCGCCGCGCGGGGCTGGCAGGTGCGTGCCTTTGCGCTGGAAACTGAGATCAAAGTGGCGGTGCGCGCCGTCGAAGCGAGCCACCCTGACCACGGCGTTGCGCTGGGGTTTGGGGCGGGTGGGGACGCTGGTCGGCACGCGCTTGGGGAGGTTTGGCAGTCTGTGGTGCGACGGCCTGCGGCGGTGGATCGGCCGGTTCCGAACCTTGCCGCACCCCGGCCTGCGGATGAGGCGTTGCCGGAGCCTGTTGCGGGTGAGGCGCCAGAGCCTGAGACGTTGCCCTTGGATGAGTTGGTCAAGCGGGTCAGTGCGGCGGGGTTTAGCGCTGTGGCCGCCGACCTAACGCATCCGGCGATTGGTGTGCCGGTGGCGCGCGTAGTGGTGCCGGGTTTGGCGCTGCCCGGGTCGGGCGTTGGCGCTGAGCGGGCCGGCGGGGCGAGGCGCTTCAGCGTGCCGTTTTTCTTGTGAGGTCCGAGAGCGACATCGCCTTGAGCCCATCGCGGCGCGCGGTGCCATGGTCGATGCGGCTTGCCGGCGTGGGCCAGGGCGAGGGGTTGGGTGGGGAGGACGTTGATCCGTGGGCGGCGGTTTTGGGCGGGGAGGACGCGCTGAGGTCGCGGCTCGATCTTGCCGGCATGAGTGACGGCGCGGCGTGCGAATGTCTCGTCCCGGCGTTTGCTGGCTGCGATGTCCCGCTCGAAGGGCTCTGCGTGCTCGCGCCGTATGGTGGCGCGGAGAAGGGTCCGCTTGCGCCCTTCTGGCAGGCGGTTGCGGCTGAGATCGCGGCGGCTGCGGAGGCCGCGCATCCATCCTTCGCCGGGTTGAACGCGGGTGTGCGCGGGGCGTTGGAAGTTGCGCTCGCGGAGCGTGTGCGTGCGCTGACTGAGCCCGTGCTGCGTGCCCATTTCCTGCGCGATGGCGGTGGTGATGCCGCCGCCTTTCTGGGAGGCGTTATGGCCGATGGTGGCAAGCTGCTCACCCGGTTTTACCCTGTGTTGATGCGCAAGCTTGGTGTTTTGCGCAGCGACGGGATCGCTGCGCTGGGGGCGGTGTGCGACGCTGTTGCCAGCGAAGGGCTCTGTCCGGAGACGGCGGGCGCTGGCCTTTCTGATCCGCACCAGGGCGGGCGCTCGGTGGTGTCGCTGACCGAAGCGGGGCGGACGCTCTACTACAAGCCCCGGCCGCTCGCCATCGATGTGGCGTTCGGCGGCGTCGTGGAACGGACTAACGAGCTTGTGGCACTGCCGCTGACGTTGGCGGACATCGCACCGCGGGATGGGTTTGGTTTTGCCGGTGATGTGAAGCGGGCCGACTGCGAGGACCTGTCCGGAGTGGCGCGATTTTATCGCCGGTTGGGGACGCTCATTGCAGCCGCGCAGGCTCTGCGGATGGGGGATCTCACGTGCGATAACGTGATTGCTGCCGGCGACTGTCCGGTCATCATCGACCTTGAGACTGTGCTGTTGCCGCGCCCGCGTTGGCAGGCCGTCGACCCGGATCCCATTGGGGGGTCGTTCTTGTTGCCGCTCGACGCCCCCAACGGTGCGGCGATCAGCGCTGTGACGGCCCGCAGCGGCCCCGATGCCGCCCGGGCTTCGATGCCTCAGCTGGCGGGCGTCCCGGTGGGGGCTGTCGACTTCGTGGACGAGATCGTGGCTGGGTACAGCGAAGCGATCGCCGTGCTCGGCGCAGAAGGTCCAGGGCTCTTGGACGCGTTCAACGGGGTAGTGAACCGCTGGCCGCTGCGTCCGACACGGCTCTACAACGCGTTTCTGACACGGCTTGCCCAGCCGGTCGCGCTCACCGATGGCGCGGCCGAGGGGCTCGCGCTGGAGCCCTTGGCGCGCGGGCTGCTCCCGTACGCTGACACCAGCGCCAGGCCGTTTCTGGCGCCGCTTCTCGTCGATGAGTTCCGCCAGCTGGAGCGGGGCGACATCCCGTACTTCACTACGTTTTGCGACAGTCGCGACTTGGTGTTGTCCACCGGTGACCGGCTGACCGACTTCTTCGACAGAAGCGGTCTCGAGACGGCGGCGGCCGAATGGCCGGTGCTGGACGCTGACGTGCAAGATGCCGGTGCTCAGCGCATTAGGCAGCTGATCGCGGCTGATCTGCGACGGGCGCACAGCGAACCCTCTCAAACAAGCCGGCCTTGATGAAGCGCCTGGCGAGCGTTGCCTTGGATTGGGGGCTCAGCGGGCCGGGCAGGTCGGCAATGCGCACCGGCGTGTCGGCGGCGAGCATCCCCTCCAGCGCTTCGCGGGCCTTCGCCGGCACATTGAAGGTGCCGAACGCGCTGGCGGAGAGGCAGCATTTATCGTCGAACACGCCGACCACCATGTGCGCTCCCGGCCGGCGCACGATACTATCGTCCGGCGAGACGTCCGCGGCGTCGCTCACACCTTCCAGCACGCTCCCATGGGGCGGGACGGGGAGGTTCATCTCGCTTGCGTAGAGCATGGCGCGCACGTCGGCCGGTGTCAGTTGGTCGACCATGGCGTGCAGCCGGCCGATCATCGCTTCAATGTCGGCGTCGGACAACGCGGTGCGCGGCTTCACCGGGAAGGAGCGGCTGAGGTCGGCGTCCCGTACGGCCTTTTCGTAAATGAGGTTGGTCATGCTGCTGAAGGCGAAGGACTGGAACGAGATGGCGAGGGAGAGGCTCACCTCATCGTTGGATACAACGCGGTGGGGTACGCCGCGCGGGATGTAGAAGAGGTCACCCGGCTGGAGCGTAAAAACCTCTTTCACGGGGCCGAGCTCTTCGGGTGAGCGTTCGCCTGAGGGCAGGAGGTCGGGCGGGGTGGGAGCGAATGTTTCCCAGCGCTTTTCGCCCGAAATTTGTAGGGTGATGATTTCGATCTGATCGTGATGGGCGGGCAGCGCTTGCGCGTTGGGCGGGGTGAGAAACATGCTCACGGTTTGGATGGGATGCTCCAGCGCGCGCTGTGCATCGTTGACGATGTCCATCACCGGGTGGACTGGCGAGAGCCAATCCTCGCAATCGACCAGTTGGATCGAGCCGCCGGCGGCGAACGCGTCGTAGAGATCGCCTAAGCTACCCGGTGCTTGCGCTGTTGGCGGGTTGCCTGTGCGCAGCTGAACATTCGCGCGTGCCAGGAAGCCCGGGCCGACCAAGGTGCGCTCCACCTCGCTGAGGTCGATGGGCGGGGCGCTGGTGTCGAACGCGGACTTTACCAGCATCGGGGTGGCGGCCCAGTGCTTGGCAAGAGCGTCTAGTCCCCCGGCCCCCAACAGGGCCGTGAATGCATTGTGGCTCATGGCAACACCCCACTTTTCTTGCAGAGGAGGACGGGCACCGAAGCGCCCGGCCTAGAAGGCCTGAGTTAGCCCCAGCTCCACTTCTGACCGAACGGCAGCTGCGGTGCGAATTGCTGGTTAATCTTGTTGAGGTTGAAGCCCATGTTGGTGATGGAGCCGGCGGTGGTTGGGATACACAGCACCAGCGCGACGCACATTCCGCCCGACACTTGGTCAAGCTCGGCCTCGTCAAGTTCCATGGTGTCCGTGGATGCGACGAGAAGTGAGGTCACTTCATCCTCGGTCATCTCGTAGCCACGGGTTTTTCCGATTTCTACAAATTTTGCGGCGAATTCTTCGGTGGGGACCGAGAGCAGTTCTCGTTGCAAGTCTTTGTCAACAAGCATTTCTTTGTAGAGATTAGAGATCGCTTCAATCGACATGTAAAATCGCTCCTTGTCGCTTGGCGTCAGCCGCCAACACAACGCTATCGGCCAATACTTCACGGTTCAATGCACAAGCGACAGGTCTGTGATTTCGATCACACTATTGGCCGAATTTGCCGCAGTTTAGGCCGTTCCACCGATCAAGGACTGAACCAAACGGCGAAATCGCTCACCGCCGTGTCCTGTGACGTTCAGCAAATCATCTTCCATTTCGTCCGGGTCGAAACGGTTTTCCTCGCCGTATCCGAGCTGCGTCACTGTTGCCCGCAGGCGGCGCGATAAGAACACGGCGATGGCGCGGTAAAAGCGGGCGGCAAAGGCGTCGTCGTGGGCGATAGCCTGCGTCAGCGCGGCCTGGTCGATGGAGAGGACCCGTGACGGCCGGGCGGTGACCACGGAGACTGACGGCGGCACCGATTCGACCAGCGACATTTCGCCGAGGACTTCGCCGGTGAGGACTTTGGCGATGATCTTGCCGTCGCGGGCTTCGATGCGGAATTCGCCGTCGAGCACGAGGTAAATCGCTGTAATGGGCTCGCCGGCTTTGATGAGGCGTTGTCCGGCCGAAACCGACAAGACTTCGCCGAGCCGGACCAGTGCGGCAACGTCTTCATCACGAAGCTCGCCCAGAATTGTGAGTGCTTTGGTCATCGGGTGTCCGTGCTGCGTTCCGCGCTTTGGCGCCGCGCCAGCGCTGAGAATGCGCCGTTCTTTGCCATCAAGGTGTCGTAGGTGCCGACCTCCACCAGCCGGCCCCGCTCCAGGACGGCGATCCGGTCGGCGTTGATCACAGTGCTCAGCCGGTGCGCGACCGCGATGCGGGTGGCGTTGAGCGCGTCGAGCGCGGCGGAGACCTTGGCCTGATTGCGGTTGTCGAGCGCGCTGGTGGCCTCGTCGAGGACCAGGATTTTGGGCTGCATGGCGAGCGCACGGGCGATCAGGACGCGCTGGCGCTGCCCGCCCGACAGCGTGGGGCCGCCTTCGGTGAGCGGGGTGAAGAGGCCCATGGGGAAGGCGCGCAGGTCTTCTTCCAGCCCGGCGGCGATGGCGGCGTCTCGGATGGCTTCGTCCGACACTGTGCTTGCGCCGCGGATGTTGTCGGCAATGGTGCCGGAGAAGACGCGGCCGTCCTGGAGGACGACGCCGATTTGGCGGCGGACGGCTGAGATCTTGAGGCCGGCAAGGTTGTGCCGGTCGAAGAACACCGCCCCGCGCTCCGGCGTTTCGAAGCCGAGGAGCAAGCGCAGAAGCGTTGATTTGCCTGATCCCGAGGCGCCGACGATGGCGATGTGCTCGCCAGGCTCGATGGCAAGGTTGATGTCCTCTAGCACCATCGGGCCGTCGGGATCATAGCGGAAGGTGAGGCCGGCGAACTCCACGCGTCCGCCGAGCGGGCCGGGGTGGATTTTTGTTCCGGTCTCCTCCAGCGGCGTGGTGATGAGGGGGAGGGCGCGCTCAAACTGGGGCCGGGCCTCGGTGTAGGACAGGAGCGCTGTGACGGCGCCGGTGGCCGCGGTTTGAAGGGTGCCGAACGCTGCGATGAAGCCGATGAAGGTGCCGGGCGAGAGGTCAGTCTCGCTGAGCGCTGCGATGGCGCCGAAGACGGCGGCCATGGCGAGGATCGGATAGCCGCCGAGGAGCGCTTCGCCGACATCGCCGACGCGCCGCGCCCGGGCCATGGCGGAGCGCTCGCGGGCGTAGACCCGCGCCCATCGGCCAAGGGCGCGCTCTTCGGCAGCTGCGACGCGGAGTTTGGCGATGCCTTCCAGGAATTGGAGCGTGAGGGCTGATGCGGCGCCCTTTTCCATGATGGCGTGCTCAAGGTGCGGCCGGCGAAACAGCGAGACGCTGATCACCAGGATTGCCAGGACGAGCGTGAGCGCGATCGCGACCAAGGCGAGGCGCACATCGTAGAAGATCAGGACTGCCGTGGAGAAGGTGGCGAGGACGAGCGAGAGGAGTGCGCCGAGGACGACGTTCACCACGACGCCGCGCAGGGCTTCTAGGCCCGCGACCCTCTCGGACAGATCGCCCGCGCTGTAGCCGCGGAAGAAGCCGGCGGGGAGGTTGACGATCCTGTCCCAGATCGCGGTTTGGAGCGCGTAGGAGGTGCGCCCGTCGAGCCGCAGCGTGAGCTGGCTTTGGGAGACGCTGAGCGCGAACTGGACGAGCGCGACGAGGGCGAGGCCGGCGGCAAGCTGTGCCAGGAGAGGCACGTTTTGGGTGGGGATGACGCGGTCGACGATGTAGCCGGTGGCGAGCGGCAGCACGGCGGCGAGCGCGCCTTGCAGGAGGACGCAGACGAGGAGCGCTGCGACGATGCTGTGACCGCCGGCGATGGCGAAGCGGCCGAGGCCGAGGAGGCTGGTGGTGCCGGTCGGCCAGCGCCTGGTGAGGGAGAGGGCTTGGAGTTCGAGCTCGGCCTCGATGTCGTCGTCGACGGGTGTCGCGTGGCCGGTGATGGGGTCGATGGCGACAACGCGGCCCTGGCGCGGCAGGAGGGCGATGGCGCGGGCATCGCGCACCCGCCGGCCGATGAGGGGATCGACGGTGTGGTCGCGCCAGCCGGGCTCCAGCGCGATGGTGCGGGTGCGCAGCCCGCACAGTCCGGCGAGCGCGCTGAGGGAGGTGTCGAGCGCGGCTTCGGGGCTTTCCAGAATGCGGGGGTCGCCGAGGCCGAGGGCGGTGAGGACGTGGCTGAGCGCTGCGGCGTGGCCGTGGGGATCGGTGGTTGAGGTGGGGCGGGGCGCGGTGGATGCATTGGCGTTGGCGATGCTGCCAAAGACGGCGGCAACGTCATCATCGACCCGCGCCGCATCGCGAAGCGCCGCCTCGGCGCGACGCTCGCGCCGGCGGGTCGTGCGGTCGCGCTCGCGGGCGTCGAGCGCTGCGGCGAGCCCGTCTGCGAGCGCGGCGAGTTCGTCGTTAGACGTGTCGGGGGGCGCGCTGCCGTCATCCTCGCGCGGCCGAAGGAGGCCGTTGGCGGCGAAGAGTTTTTGGGCCGATTGGGCTTTGGCTGCGCGCTCGTCGCCCGCGTAAGAGGGCGTCGCCGGGGGGAGCGGTTTCAGCTCTGCCGGCGCATCGCCGACGGTGACGGCTTCGATGGCGAGGGTGCCGACCGGGACCACCTGGCCTGGCGCCGCGCGCAGGATGAAGCGGCGGCCGCCCTCGATGACTTGAAAGAGGTCGACTGCGCCGCTCACCACCTCCCACGCGAAGGCGCGGGGCAGAACCGATGGGGGGCCTGCAACCGTGACGGGTCCCTCCAGCGCGGTCGGGGCCGGCGTGGCATCGGCGGCATCGGCGCGGTGGGTGGGGTGGTCGTTCATGAATTGAACAGCGCCCAATAGGCGCCGCCGGCCTCGTAGAGTGCGTCGTGGGTGCCGCGCTCGACCACGACGCCGCCGTCGAGGACGATGATCTCGTCGCTGTCGCGGATCGTGCTCAGCCGGTGGGCGATGACGATGAGGGTGGCGCCGGTGGCGCTGATGCCCTCCATGACGCGGGCCTCGGTGGGCGGATCGAGCGCGCTGGTCGCTTCGTCGAGGACGAGGACGGATGGGTCGCGGGCGAGGACGCGCGCGATTTCCAGGCGCTGTCGTTCGCCGCCGGAGAAGTTGCGACCGCCTTCGCTGACGCGGGTGTTGAAGGCGGCTGGGCGGCGCATGACGGCAGGCAGGACCGCGGACCGTTCGGCGGCGAGGACGAGGTCGGCTTCGTCGATGCTGTCGTCGTCAAACAGCGTCAGGTTTTCGCTGACCGTGCCGTCGAACAGCATGATGTCTTGGTCGACGTAGCCGACGCGCTCGGAGAACTCGGTGCGCGACCAGCTGGCGTAGGGGCGGCCATCGAGCGTGATTGTGCCGGCCGATGGTTCCAGGAGGCCGGCGATGAGTTTGCCGAGCGTGGATTTGCCTGAGCCGGACGCTCCGACGAACGCAATGCGCGCGCCGGCGGGGATAACGAGATCGATGTCGTTGAGGAGCGGGCGCTCTAGCGGCGCGTAGCCGAAGGACACACCGCTCAGCTGGATTTGGCAGGCGGGGGCGCTGCGGTCAGTGGGCGCGGTTGGTTTGACGTTGTCGGGCTCGGCTTCGGCGAAGCGGCGGTCGGGCGGGTGGGCTTCCACGTCGCGGACCCTGGCGAGTTTTGCTGGGGCGGCTTGAAGTTCGGCGAGCGAGCCTGCGAGCGCCGCGACGGGTGCGGCAAAGCCTGCGCTGAGGCCCTGGAAGGCGACCAGTTCGCCAAGGGTGAGCGCGCCGTTCATGACCAAGTAGCCGCCAAGACCCAGGATGGCGGCGAGGGTGAGGGCGTCGCTGAGTGCGGGTAAAGCGGTGACGGTTGCAAGGCGGCGGCGCACCACCTGCTCTGCCGATAGCGCGTTGGCGGCAAGGCCGGCCCAGCGGCGGAAGAAGGCGTCCTCCGCGCCGGCGGCCTTAAAGGTTTCCATGTCGCGAAGCCCACCGGCGGCGGCCGCGCGTGCTTTGCCTTCCTCCGCCGCGATGGCGCGGTGGCCGTCGGCGAGCATGCGCGTGGAGGCCATGATGGCGCCGATGCTGATCACTGTCCCGACGAGGGTGACCGCGGTCAGGATGGGGCTGAACAGGAGCATCACGAGGAGGAAAAAGGCTAGGCTTGTGAGATCGAGCGTCGCCTTCGCCGCGTCCCCGCCCATGACCTTTGCCAAGTCATCGTTGAGTTCGACACGGGTCATCACCTCGCCGGCGTAGCGCTGGGCGAAGAAGGCGATGGGGAGGCTGAGGACGTGCCGCAGGAGGCCGACGGCACCGCGGGCGGCGGCATTGAGCTCGAACGCCGAGAGGCAGCGGGCCTGCAGGTAGGTGAGGGCGATGCGCAGGACCGCTGCGGCGAGCATTCCGCCGATGAGGGGCGCCATCCATCCATCGAGCCCGCGCACGAGCACATAGTCGACAAAGACGCGGTTGAAGACCGGCATCACCACACCGGGGACCACCAGAGTGACGCTGACGAGGAGGGCGAGGATGCCGAGCCCGCGCAGGCCTTCCAGCCTGCGGCCGAGCGTTTTGGGGGAGGGGCCAATCGTCTGGCCGCGCTGGAAGTTTTCGCCGGGCTTAAAGGTGAGGTAGATGCCCGAAAACATCTCCTCGAACTCGCTCCAGCTGACGCGGACGGGGCCGCGCGCCGGGTCGTTGAGGTAAACGCCGTTGCGGTTGAAGCCCTCGACGACGACGAAGTGGCAAAAGTTCACGAAGGCGATGGCGGGAAGGCTGAAGTCGGCCATTCGGCGGGGTTCGATGGAAAAGCCCCGCGCCTCGAGGCCATGGTGGCGGGCAGCGCGCAGGAGGGCGCCGGCTTTGCTGCCATCGCGCGAGACACCGCAGCTGCGGCGCAGCACCTCCAGCGGCAGGCGCAGCCCGTGGCGGGCGAGGATCATGGCGAGCGCGGCGGCGCCACACTCGGCCGATTCGTGTTGCAGGATTGTCGGGACCCGGCGGCGGCGGCGCGCGGGCGGCAGATCGAGTGCGAGCGGGGGAAGTTCGGTGTTTCTGATCGGTGCGGTGTTCACGGCTCCGCCTAGTCGATGAGCCGTTGCAGCGCGGGCGCCAGGAGGCCGACCACGCGCACCTTTCGCACCGTCACTTCCCCGTCGAAGATTTCGCCCGCCGTGATGGGGGTGTCCGGCCCATCGCTGGCGCTCCAGCGGAAGCCCGAGGCGTTGGCCGCGTCGCGCTCCAGCCGAATTTGGGCTTGGAACGGGGCCCCGTTGCCGGACAGTTCGGACACCAGGGCGTCGTTACGCAGGACCTCGCGCATGCCGCCGCGGGTGGCAGGGGCTGCGGAGATGCTTTCCACTTCGCCCATGATGGCGCCGAACTCGGAGCGGCGGACGGTAGTTGGCGTGACTTCGACGGTCATCCCGACGGTGACGCTTTTGCCGCGATCGGGGGGCACGAACATGACGGCGTAGATGGCCGCGGGCGCATCGTCCCCTGTGGGGGTGAGGCGTGCGATGGCTGTGCCGGCTTCGATGCGGTCCCCGACCGCTACCGTGACCTCGACGACCTCGCCGGCGACGGACGCGCGGATGACGGCGCGGTCGGTGAGGGCGCGCTCCAGCCGCGCGACGCGGCGTGTGATGGCGTCCACGCGCGCCTCTTGCTCGATGAGCCCGATCTGGCGTGCTTGCCCGCGTTCGACCCGCTGCAGGTCGAGCTGGGAGAGTTCATTGCGCAGATCGAGGAGGCGCTCGCGGGTGTTGGCGGCAGAAATGCTGGCGTCGAGGAGGCGTGCGCTGGTGGCGATTTCGCGCTCCACCAGCGCGGACACGGCCTGCTCGCGGCGTTCCTGAAGGGCGAGGCGTGCTTCGAGCGCGGCGCGGACGGCCTCGATGGCGGCGGAGCGGCCGGCAAAAGCGCGCCGTTCCTCGCTGGCGGCTTCCTCGGCGTGGCGGCGCTCGTGGGCGAGCCGCTCGCGCGCGTCTAGGAGTTCGGCGCGGGCGTCATCCAGCTCGCGGGACAACTCGCTTTGGTTGATCCTTGCGACCACATCGCCTTCCTGGACGAGCGTCCCCGGCTGGAGGTCGAGCGATAGGATGCGGCCGCCATTGCCGCTGACAATTTCGCTTAATCCTCCCTCGGCGAGCAGGATGCCGCGGCCCCGCACTGTGATGGGGGCTTCTGCGACAATGGCCCAGACAACCGCTGCGATGATGAGGCCGACGAGGAGGAGCCAGGCCGTTGTGAGCGAGGCCGTTGCGATGCGTGGGCCACGATCCAGCCGGTCGGGTGAGGCGAGCTTATCGAGTGCGGCTTTGCGGTAGATTTGTCGGTTCATGGCGCCCCGCGGCCTCAGCCGATTGGGCGGGTGCTTGCCAGGACACCATAAGTTAAATTCTGCGCGGGACGGCGCGACATCAGCAACCGTCGCCGTTTGAGTAAAACTCGCAAGATGAGCGCAGGTCCATTTGCCATAAGCTATTGATTGCAAATCGACGGTTAGGTGTCCAGTCCGGCGGGCTGTGGCAATTTTGAGCGCGTTGCTCAGACGAATTTGTGGACATCTCACCGCTCGGTACCGCCGGCGCTCTGGCCGCTGTCTGTGATGATGCGCTGAGCGGCGTCATCCGATCCGGCGGACTGCATTGTGGTGTGTTACAAGGACGGCCGCGCTCTAACGTTTTTGGTTTTTCGAGTGGTCTTAGACTGGAGATCCTGTGTTGAGATCTGTCATGATGACTTTGCGGTGCCTATCTGCACTTTTAGTGAGCGCCTTATTTATTTGTTACTACTCGGCGGTGTCCGGCGCGGCTGAACGCGCGGGGGGAATTCTGACGACGGGTTGGAACATCAACCCGCCTTACTCTTACACTGTCGACCTCGAAGGAACGCGACGATGGCGCGGGTTTGATGTTGACATTCTGCGCGAGATTGGGAAGCGCACGGCCTACTCGATCGACGCCGTTTCGATGGATTGGGATAGGCTTGTGCAAGACATTGAGGCGGGCAGAAAGGATCTGGCCGCAGGCGCGACAATAACGCCAGAGCGCCAACGCTTTGCATACTTCTCGATCCCGTATCGATCTGAGCGAATTTCACTGATCATGCGAAAGGGCGACGCCGATGCCCTTCCCGCGAAGAATTTGGAAGAATTGATTGCTGGATTGACGGCGCAACGACTGAAGATTGGGCGTCGGTCTGGGACGATGTTTCCAAGCGAGCCGTTGAATAATTTTCTGAATGATCCCAATAACGCGAGCCAAATCCTAACGTTCGATCGGCCCGACTTCATTTCGCTGCTGGTGGACAAAGAAATCGATGGCTTTTTCGCCGACCAGGTGACCGCCGCGCGTCAGATCGAGGCAAACGGTGTGGCGCGCCTGGTGGAGGAACACCCGGTCACGATCGATGGTCGCCTGCACATCATGTTCAGCAAAGCGCGTGTGTCGGAAGAGGTGGTTGCAAAATTCAATGAGGCCATCACTAGTATCCACCGCGATGACACATACCGCGAACTGACGGCGGCTTACACGTTTCCGATCTTGGCCCGCCTCGCACTTGACGGTGGCTGGTTTGAGATTGTGGATCTGATTGGTACAGCGGCCTTTGCACTGTCCGGCTTGCTGCTCGCCATCCGATACAATTACGATATCTTTGGAGCGCTCGTGCTGGCGTCGTTGCCGGCAGTGGGTGGAGGGGTGGTGCGAGACCTGATCACCCGGCGTGATGAACTCGCGGTATTCTCGTCCTCCATCTATGTGTTCATTGTTGTTTTGGTCGTCGCAGTGGGTTTCCTTGTGGTGAGGGTTGCTGCGCGGTCCAAATCGTGGCGGGCCGATGAAGGTGTGTTTTCGCGGCTTCGCCTGCACGCGCCTCGGCTGAGTTATGCCGTCCAGGTGACCGACGCCATTGGCCTTGCGGCGTTTACGGTCACCGGGGTCGTCGTCGCGCTCCTCACCCAGTCCGATCCGCTTTGGCTTTGGGGGCCGATCCTCGCCGCCATCACAGCCTCCGGCGGTGGTATTTTGCGCGACGTCGTGCGGTCTGACCCGGAGGTGCCGCATCTGAAGGGTGAGCTTTACCCCGAGATTGCGCTTCTGTGGGGCTTTATACTGTCGGTTTACTTTATGTGGGCTGCCAGCCAGATCCAGCTGGGGCTGATTAGCACCGGTATCCTTGTCACGTTCGTGGGGGCGTTCGCGACCCGAATGGCAACGATCCATTTTGGGCTCAAGAGCCTGTTTATCGGGATCAACACTCCAAAACAGTGAGGACCAGCCGCCTAGAGTGCCAGGTTGAGCTTTCTGGCGAGCGCGCGGGTGATCGCGACGCCGGAGCCGGCCGAGACCGATGTCAGCACCGCGCCCCAGGCCGTGTCCAAAACGACCATCTGCCAGGTCCAGCCCTTCAGGGTGGCGTAGTTCGTAAACTCGTAGGTTCCGTAGGCGGCTGCGCCGAAAATGGCGGCGTTGAGCATCAACTTGCCATAGCCGCCGCTACGCAGCGCGGGCCAACTGACCAGCCACAACAGTGCTGCGGTGTAGAATATGAAGAATATGACGACAGCGCCGGGCTTTAACTCATCGACCATGATGTCGCCGATCTGCTCGATGAAGAACGGGACCATGAATTGGGTCAGCATAATGGAATCGAGCGCAAGGAAGACCAGCGCGGTCGACACAAACAGAATCAGGAAAGTCATAAGTCACCTTCGCGCGTCACACTGAGGCATACAGATGTCGCACAGGGCGCAAGGCAAGGCCGAAGTCGGATGCGCGGTCGATGCCGCATCCTCATGATTGGCGTGGCATGCGCGAGGCCGGTTCTGTGCGCCCCCGATGGCAGGCCGTCGCTTCGGATTGGTCACAGGTGTGTGGACGACCCACAACATGGTCAAGATTTGATCGAATATTGATCGCATTCCGCCTGTCTATAGCGGTCCAGCGCTCAGTCGCCCATAAACAAAGATATCATCAGCTTAAATTCTTGATGAATTTTGAGCTGAAACTCGAATGTACCATAACTCGAGCGATGATTCACGCGTGAATTGTTGCTCGGCCTGAAATAGCGCGAGGCGATCGGTGGTTTTCCACGCGCTGGATGCCGATCGCACAAGGTATGGTACCAATGAGCAACGGAACATTCGACGACTTCTTGGGCGCACTGCTCGCCTTTGAGTCCGGTTGGGATCGGGACCGCTACGACAACGGCATCATCGCCGATTGGCAGCTGGACCAGTGGGCCGGCGGACCCGTCCAGTCGTTCTTTCCCCAGTACAACAGCTGGAGTGATCTCAGCGACGCTGAGTGGGAGGTCATGGCCTATCGGTCGATGAACAGCCTTGGGTTTGTGGGCTTCCAGTTCGGGGAAGCGCTGCTGATCGACCTTGGTTACTACGACGCAACGACGTTCTACGGAAACGGCGCCGCGACCAATGCTTGGAACGGGAGCTGGACCGGCAAGAACGGGGCGACGTCGCTTGAGGCGTTCATGACCAAGGAGGTTCAGGACCAGGCAATTCTGGACGCCTTTGGCTACAACTTGCAGGTGATCGAGAATGGGCTCGCGCGCCAAGGCCAGAGCCTGGAAGACATTGTCGGCAGCAGCGGCACATACGGGCAGAACGGGGTGACGGTAACCGTGGAGCTGCCGCTCACGGGTATTATGGCGGCGGCGCACCTTCGCGGCGCGTGGGGCACGCTGGCGCTGTTGCAGGGCGGGGCGGTGTCGGCGGACGAGTATGGCACGTCCATTCTCCAATACATCGAACAGTTTGGCGGCTATGATGCGCCGACGGCGGCTCAGATGATTGCCGCATGGGAGGCGGGCCGCACGGGCGACGAGGGCCTTGGGGGGCCGACGACCCCGCCGGGCAATGTTACTCCGCCGGACGATACGCCAGGCGCTGGCGATAGCAGCGGTCCACCTGCAGATGTCAGCGATCCTGCTCCCGTTCCGCCGCCGGTCGCCAGCAATGGCGGTCTTGGGACCGCTGGCGTGACAGCGGCGACCGCGGATGTGGTGATCGACTGGGCTTGGGGAGCGGCAACGGTCATCACCGATTTTGATCCGGCGACGTCCACGATTTTCGTCTCCTGGATCGGCGCCGACCATATTGAGGTGTCGGAGACATCGGCCGGTGTTGTGATCGCGGTGCCTGCGAACAACCAGACGACGACGCTCGCCGGGGTCACGCTGGATAGCTTGTCGGCTGCCAACTTTACGTTCCTCGATCAGTCGGCCGCGGACGAGGTTCTCGGGCTCGTGGGGGCGGGCACAAGCGATCCCGGCGATGATGGCGACCCGATGGATGGCGGCCACGGTGGTCACACGGATGGTGATCACGGGGATCACATGGATCACGGCATGGCCCAGATGGTTATGATCGGGCTCGGGTCGCCGTCGCGCACCATCACCGACTTCGATCCGGCCACCGACATGGTGCATCTGGAGGCAGGGGTCACCGCGGCGCGGCTGACGATCTTTGAGGAAAGCGGCGACGCGCTGGGCCTGCCGCCGCGCATCGTCGTGTACGCCGAAGCGGGCCCAGAGGTATAGACGACGATACAAACCGGTGTGGCGCAGGACGCACAGGCACGAGCCAAATTCTCGGTCGCCGAGCAGTCCGCGCTCAACGAGGTGGCGTCGACCATCGGTGCCTCCATCGTCGATCCGGGGACCGGCAACGGCTTTCCCGTCACGTACGATACCGACGGGTCAGCGCCGCCAACGGTGACGGGTCAGGCCGCGGCGGGCGGTGTACGCTATAAGGTCGATGCCAACGCTGACGATATCGTCGGCTTTGATCCGGCGAACGATGAACTCGACTTTGGCAGCATCTCGGTTCACGGCCTGATCGTCACTAAAACGCCGGCCGGCGAGATCGCCCTCGACAGCCCCTGGAGCGAAGCCATTCAGGTGGTCCAGGGCGTGACGTTCCAGGACATTTCCATCGAGAGCTTCGGCGTGGTGGGGAACGAGCACCTGCGCCAGGATCTCGGCGGCGTACTGTCTTGGGAGCTGGGGATCGGACCGCGCGATCCCGATACCGTCTACATCCGCTCTCACGAGTATGGCGTGTCGACAGTCATCGAGGATTTCGATGTCGCGACCGACAAGATCAGCTTCCTCTATTTCGGGACGCGGGAGCGGTTGTCGGTGGAGGACACGCCGGACGGTCTTGTGATCTCAAGTCTTCCGTCGGGGCAGAGTTTTACGTTCCCGAACCTCACGAAGGCGGATTTGTCGCCGGGTCAGGTGGAGTTTCACTTCGACCAGGTGATGGAAGACAACCTGGAGGTGCCCTTTGGTTTCGACCAGAACGACGTGACGCTGGTCGACCGCACGTCGCTGCTGACGCCGGCGGCGCCAGACGGGCAAACGACGGACGGCTTTCAGACCCGCGAGGGGGTGTGGCCGTCCGCCAATGATACCGATCCTGTGGACCCGACCCCGCCTGTCGATCCTGTGGATCCGGTGACGCCCCCGGACCCGGTGACGCCCCCGGACGACGATACGGATGCGCCGCAGGTGGTGTTGATCGACTGGGCGTGGGGCCAAGAGGACGTCATTATCGGCTTTGATCCATCGGAGGATAAGATCGATTTGGGCAATGTCGGCGCCGACCAGCTTGCGATCAGTGAAGCGTCCGATGGCGACCTTATCATCGAGATACTCAACAACGGCGGGCGCAGTGTTCGCTTTGACGGGCTGTCAGCGTTTGACTTGAGGGCTGATGCGCTGACGGCGGCGGACTGGAACAGCGGTGCGATTGCTGCAGCGCTGGACGATCTGGCAATGCTGAGCTGACGCCAGGCGCGTGGGGCGGCGGCATGGATGTCCTTGGGATATGCCGCCGCCCTGCTGGTCCCGCCCGGTGTAATGGGAGATAACGTGCGGTGAGCGGTGTTCTTGCCGCGCGTGACCTTGCACTGCATCGGACCTGATATGGATCCCTACGAGGCTCTTGGGGTCGAAAAGACCGCCACCGCGGATGAGATCAAGAAAGCGTACCGCAAGATCGTCAAAGAGTGTCACCCGGACCTCAACCCGGGAGATGCGGCGGGGGAGGAGCGCTTCAAGGCCGCCGCGTCCGCCTACGATCTTCTGAAAAACCCCGAGAAACGGGCGCGGTTCGATCGCGGTGAGATCGATGCGCAGGGGCACGAGCGGCCCGACACGCAGTTTTATCGCAGCCATGCCGGGGCGCGCGACAACCCCTATCGGAGCGAGCACCACTACGACGACTACGAAGACATCTCCGACTTCTTCAGCGAGTTTATGCGCAAGTCGGGCGGCGGTGGGGCCGGGCAGGGGCAAGGGCGCAGGTTTCGCGCCGACGGCGAAGACCTTCGCTATAGCCTCGAGGTGCCTTTCCTGGAGGCGGCGCTTGGGGGCAGCACGCGCATCACCTTGCCTGACGGGTCGGTGCTTGATGTGCAGATCCCCCGGGGCATCGCCGACGGGCAGACAATCCGGCTGCGCGGCAAAGGCGGGCCGCCGATGGGGGAGGGTCGTGCGGGGGATGCGCTGATCACGATTTCGGTCGCGCCCAACAAGGTGTTCTCGCGGGAGGGCGACACGGTGCGGATGGTGCTTCCCATCACCATCGACGAGGCGCTGTTGGGCGGGAAGGTCGAGGTGCCGACCATCAGCGGGCCGGTGATGCTCACCATTCCGAAGGGCGCGAGCTCGGGCCAGGTTCTGCGCCTGCGTGGCCGGGGGATTGCGCCGCGGGGCCGTGAGGAGCGGGGCGATCAGCTTGTGGAGTTGAAGATCGTGACCCCGCCGGAAGTCGATGCTGAGCTTGCCGAGTTTATGGAGAGCTGGCGCGGCAAGCACGCCTATGATCCGCGTGGGGAGATGAAGCCGTGAGTGTCATCTACACCGAAGAAGAGATCATCGCCGCGGTGCCGGGGCTCGACCGCACGCTCCTCCTGCGCTTCGTGGAGGCGAGGATTATCATTCCCGTGGCGCGGCCTCCGGGGCCTCCGGCGTGCTTTTTGCCCGTCGATGTCGCGCGGGTCCGGCTTGCGTGTGAGCTGTGCGAGAGCTTCGACTTTGAGGACGATGCGCTCGGGGTGGTCATGGGGCTTGTGGACCGCCTGCACGCGACGAGGGCCGACCTTCACGCGGTGCTGGAGGCCGTGGGTGAGCTGCCGGATGCGCACAGAGAGGTGATTGCGCAAAAGGTGCGGCAGAAGCGCTCGCCGGACGCTGGATAGCCTTTTTGGGTGGTAGGAGGTTTTGGCGCCGGGCGTTGATCGCGCCGTGTGCGCCGCGCAAAGGCCGCTGACAGTCGTCGGTGTCAATTTGTGGGGCGCAAAGTGACAGCTAGCCCTTTCGGCGGGTCGTGAGGTTCGCTATCCAAAGAAGGGGGGTGCCGCTTTGTCGGGTCGACCGGCCGGCGGCGAGGGAGAAAAAAGAGACTTCTGTGCGGACTGCACCTTCATTCTTTACGCCGATCCCGTCTCAGTGGGTCGGGCCGATCCTCTTTAAAGGCGATGTGGTGGACGGGGAGGTGAGCGCCCCGCTGGCCACCTTTGAGACGCCGCTTTGGCCCTCGACTGCGCGCGGTGCGCTGGTGTCGCGCCAGTGCGGCGGCATCCAGGTCACCATGGTGGATGAGCGCATGACGCGCTCGATTGCAGTGCGCGCCAAGGACGGTGCGACGGCGAACGCTGCGTGGCGAAAAATCGAGGCGCGCACCGACACCATCGCCGACATCATCGCTGGGACGAGCCGGTTTGCGCGCCTGGTGAAGCTCAACCGGCAGATCGCCGGCAACCTCCTCTTTATCCGCATTGAGTGCACGACGGGCGACGCGTCGGGCCACAACATGGTGACGAAAGCCGCCGAGGCGGTGCTCAACTGGGTTCTCAGTGAGTATCCGGAGCTGTCATACGCGTCGATTTCTGGCAACTTTTGTACTGACAAGAAGACCTCGGCGGTGAATGCGATCCTGGGCCGTGGCAAGCACATGATCGCGGAGATTGAGATCCCCAAGCAGATCCTGACGCGGGTGCTTCGGACGGACGCGCAAAAGATGATGGCGCTCAATCTGGAGAAAAACTTTGTCGGCGGTAACCTTGCTGGCTCTTTGCGGACCGCGAACGCCCATTTTGCCAACATGTTGCTTGGCTTCTACTTGGCGACCGGGCAGGATGCCGCCAACATTGTCGAGGGCAGCCAAGGGATTGTGCATTGTGAGGCGCGCGGGGAAGACCTTTATTTCTCCTGCACACTGCCAAACCTGATCGTCGGCTCTGTGGGAGCGGGTAAAGGAAGCGAACTCGTGGAGGACAACCTGCGGCAGATGGGCTGCAAGGATGATCGGCCCGACGGCGATAATGGCCGGCGGCTCGCGGGGATTTGCGCCGGTGTGGTGCTATGCGGAGAGCTGTCGCTGCTAGCCGCGCAGACTGTGCCTGGCGAACTGGTGCGCACGCACATGGGGCTGGAGCGATGAGCAAGCCGCTAGTGCCAGACCGGACCGTTGCGGGGCGCAAGCGCGAGCACTTGCGTGCCCTGGAAAAGGATCCGCAGATCGAGCGCCGGCAAAGCGGGTTTGAGCAGCTGCGGCTCACCCATCGCGCACTGCCTGAGCTGGACTTTGACGCCGTCGACACCGCGACATCGTTCCTGGGCAAGCCGCTCGCCTTTCCGCTTTTGATTTCGTCGATGACGGGTGGTGCAGGCGATGAGATCAACACCATTAACCGCTCGCTCGCGAAGGCCGCTGAGACGACCGGTGTGGCGATGGCCGTCGGCTCCCAGCGTGTGATGTTTAAGGAGCCTTCCGCCCGGGCGAGCTTCGCGCTGCGCGACGTGGCGCCCACTGCGCCGTTGATAGGCAACATCGGTGCGGTGCAGCTGAACTATGGCGTTGGGGCCGATGAGTGCCGCCAGGCAATAGATACCCTGCGCGCTGATGGGCTTTATCTGCACGTCAATCCGCTGCAGGAGGCCGTACAGCCCGAAGGCGACCGGGACTTTTCGAAGCTGCTTGAGGCCATCGAAGCGCTCGGCCGTGCGCTGCCTGTTCCGCTCCTTCTGAAGGAAGTGGGGGCGGGGCTTTCGGGCGCCGATGTGGAGCGCGGTTACGCGGCGGGCATTCGCCATTTCGATGTGGCCGGGCGCGGCGGCACGTCGTGGAGCCGGATTGAGTATCACCGGCGCGCGGAAGACGACGACGATTTGGGGCTGGTTTTTCAGGACTGGGGGCTCACGACCATTGAGAGCCTGATCGAAGCGCGCGCGGTGTTGCGCGAGAAAGCTGACGGGACGACGCTGATCGCGAGCGGCGGCATCCGCGACGGCGTCGACATGGCCAAATGCGTGATTTTGGGTGCGGATGTATGCGGTGTCGCGGCGCCGCTGTTGTCCGCGGCGCGGGTGTCGACCGCTGCTGTGATCGCGGCGATCGGCAAGCTGCGCAGGGAGTTCCAGACCGCGATGTTTTTGCTGGGCTGCCCTGATGTGGCGAGCCTCAAATCCAACACGGCCCTGATCCGAAGGAGCGTGGAGTTTTAATGGTCTCGACCGGACTGAGCGCGATGAGCTTCTACACCCCTCATCGCTACGTGTCGTTGGACACCTTGGCAGAGCATCACGGGATTGATCCGGCCAAGTTCTCCAAAGGCATCGGCCAAGAAAAGATTGCCATGCCCGGCCACGACGAGGACGCGGTGACGCTCGCCGCGGAGGCCGCGCGGCCGATCATCGACCGGTTTGGGACCGACGACATCGACACAGTTCTGTTTGCCACGGAAAGCGGTGTGGATCAGGCGAAATCCGCGGGGATTTTCCTGCACGATCTTCTGGGGCTGCCAAACAACATTCGCCATGTGGAGCTGAAGCAAGCCTGCTACTCCGCGACGGGCGCACTGCAGATGTCTTGTGCGTATGTGGCGCGCAAGCCGGACAAAAAAATCCTTCTGATTGCGTCGGACGTGGCGCGCTACGACCTTGATAGCTCAGGCGAGGCGACGCAGGGCGCGGGCGCAGTGGCGATGCTGATCTCCACCGAGCCAAAGCTGTTGGAGATTGGGCCGATCTCGGGCCTGTTTACCGAAGACATCATGGACTTTTGGCGCCCCAACGACCGGCGCACGCCCTTGTTCGACGGCAAGTTATCGGCGCTGCGGTACATGAAGGCGCTGGTGGAGGCGTGGCGGGATTATCGCGCCAACGGTGGGTCGCAGTACGACGAGTTTGACCGGTTTTGCTACCACCTGCCGTTTTCGCGGCTTGGCGAGAAGGCGCACAGCCACTTGGCGAAAGAGGCCGAGGTGGCGGCCGATATGGGTAAGGCGCTGCCCGGCATGATCTACAACCGGCAGGTGGGCAACAGCTACACCGCGTCGATCTACCTGGCGATTTTGTCGACGCTGGAGAATAGCGACGAGGATTTGTCGGGGTCCCGGCTGGGGCTGTTCAGCTATGGCTCTGGCGCAACCGCGGAATTCTTCGACGCGACCGTCGTGCCGGGGTACCGCGAGTATCTCGCGCCGGAGCGGCATCGCGAGATCTTGAACCGTCGCAAGGCTGTCTCCTACGACGAATATATCGCGTTGTGGCACGCGGTGCCGGAAGCGGAAGGGGCTATGACGTCCATGCCTGATGAGGCGGTGGGGCGGTATAGATTGACCGGCATTGACGACAAGAAACGTATCTACACCGACCGCCAGGGCTGATACGCGGGCCCATTCGCCGGGCAAGCTGATCCTGTCGGGCGAACACTCGGTGCTTTACGGGGCGCCGGCGCTCGCCATGGCGGTCGCTCACTACACCGAGGTCTGGTTCAAGCCGGTCAACCCCAGCGAGGGGTTGCGGACCGTGTTCTCGGGCCTGTCGAGCGGTGAGATGTATCCGCTGCGGCTGTTGGCGCAGTTTAAGTCATCGCTCGACCGGCGGTTCGATCAGTTTTTGCGCGGCGAGATCGATGTTCTGAACATCATGAAGCAGCCGGACGATTTGGCCGTCTATGCGCTGGCGACGCTGCTGCAGGACAGCCCGGGCGGTTCGGGCGCTGCGATCCCGGCGATTGGCGCGGTGAAGCGGTCGATTGCGCCAGGTCAGCTTGGCAGTCGCTCCAGCTTGCCGATTGGTGCGGGTTTGGGGTCCTCCGCTGCCATTGTGGCGGCGACGACTGTGCTGTTTGAGAGCATCTTGGAGCGGCCCAAAACGCTGGAAGAGCGCTACGAACGGGTACGCTTTTGCGAGCGGCTGAAGCATGGCCGGGCGGGGCCGATTGATGCTGCTGCCGTGGTGCGCGGCGGGCTGGTGCGAGCCAAAGACGGTGGGATCGAGGCGCCGGACATTCCCGATGACCATGGCTTGCTGGAAGGCTCCGGCTGGTACTGGGTGCTGCATGGCAAGCCTGAAAGCAGCACCGGCGAGTGCGTCAGCACCGTGCGCGCCAACCACCGCAGGGACGTTGGGCTTTGGGAGGATTTTGCCGCGTGCACTGACGCGTTCATCGCCGCGATGGAGACCGGGGAGAGCGGGGAGAGCGCGATCCGGCAGAACCAGCGCCTGCTGGAGCACATCGGGGTGGTGCCAGAGCCGGCGCAAGACTTTGTGCGGCAGGTGGAGGCGCTTGGCGGTGCTGCGAAAATTTGCGGTGCTGGGTCGGTGAGCGGCAACTTTGCCGGCGTGCTTCTTGTGCACCTCGATGACCACGCGGCGATGAGTTCGCTGATGGCAAAACACTCGCAGTTGTCGTGGTCGAAGCTGCGCATGTCGCGCACCGGCGCTTCAATCGGGCCGGTCGACAATTTTGCAGCGGCGGAGCCGGCGCAATGATCACAGCCAGCGCGCCAGGGTCGATTTTTCTGACGGGCGAGCACGCTGTCATTTACGGCCATCGCGCCATTGTTGTGGCCATTGATCAGCGCATCACGGTGCGGCTGACGCCGCGGTCGGACCGCGAGGTTCATGTGCGCTCCACCATTGCGGAGCCGGTCGTCACTGACCTTGATGCGCTTGATATGCCGGACGCATTTCGTTTCGTGCGCAGTGTGATCGCTGAGGTGCGGGGGGCGCTGCCAGCGGGCTTTGACTTCTCGGTCGCATCGCAAATCGATCCGACTCTGGGATTGGGCTCGTCCGCTGCCGTAACGATTGCGTCGCTGGGGGCGCTGACGCGGTATGCGGGGCAAGGCCGCGAGGGGCTGCACGCGACGGCGGTGCGGCTGGTGCGCGAGATCCAGGGGCGGGGCAGCGGGGCGGATTTGGCCGCGAGCCTTGAGGGGGGCGTGATCAGCTATCGCGCGCCGCCTGATGTGGCGTTTGCCAAGCTTCCCGATACGCCGCCGCTCAGCCTGAAGTATTGCGGCTACAAAACGCCGACAGGGGTTGTGTTGGCAAAGGTCGCCGAGCGGATGCAGGGCCGCGAGGCGGAGTTTGCCGCGCTTTATGCGCGGATGGGCGCGCTCGCTGAGGAGGCGATTGCGGCGGCTGAGGCGCGCGATTGGCCAGGGTTCGGCGCCGCACTGGAGACCTATCAGCTGCAGATGGAAGCGCTTGGCGTCAGCGATGAGGCGCTAAACGCGATCATTTCCGACGCGCGTGCGAGCGGCGGCAACGCGGCGATCAAAGTCTCTGGCTCGGGGCTGGGGGATTCGGTCGTTGCGGTGGGTGATGTGCCGCCGGGCTTCACGCCGGTTCACATCGCCCATGAGGGTTTGGTCGTTTATGGCTGATGCCGCGCGGGAGGTGGTCGCGGCTGCCATGGCGCAGGCCGGGGCGGCGCAACCGTTCACGGCGTATGCACCGAGCAACATCGCGCTCGCCAAATATTGGGGCAAACGGGACGCGGCGCGCAATTTGCCGCTCAACAGTTCGCTGTCGATCTCGCTGAACGAGTGGGGCTCGCGCACGACTGTGGCGCCCTCGGCGAGCGGGGCGGACGAGGTGATCCTGAACGGCGATGTGCTGCCTGGGTCGTCGGCGTTCGCGCAGAAGGTGGTGAAGTTTGCCGATCTGTTTCGGGGTGACCGGGCGATCCCGCTGCGGGTTGAGACACACAACACTGTGCCGACCGCCGCGGGGCTTGCGTCGTCAGCATCGGGGTTTGCGGCGCTGACGAAGGCTCTGTGCGGCAGCTTTGGTCTGCCGCTGACGCCCGCGCAGATGAGCATGGTGGCGCGGCTTGGCAGCGGCAGCGCCGCGCGCTCCCTCTGGCACGGCTTTGTGCGCTGGAACCGAGGCGATGCGGTTGATGGGAGCGATAGCCACGGTGTGCCGCTCAATGGCGTTTGGCCGGAGTTTCGGATCGCAATTGTGAAGGTGGACACCAGCCCGAAGGCAAAATCATCGCGCGATGGGATGGACCACACGCGCGAGACGAGCCCGCTATTTCAGGCCTGGCCCGCGCAGGCGGAAGCCGATTGCGGGGCGGTGGAGCGGGCGGTTCTGGACCGCGATTTTGTGACGCTCGGCGAGTGGACCGAGGGCAATGCGCTGATGATGCATGCCACCATGCAGGCGGCGCGGCCGAGCCTTTGTTATCTGACGTCGCGCACTTGGACCGCACTTGAACGGCTTTGGCAGATGCGCGCGGACGGGCTTCAGGCGTTTGCCACCATGGATGCGGGGCCGAACCTAAAGCTCATTTTCCTTGAGCCATCCACCGGCGACGTTCTGGCCGCATTTCCGGAGGCTGACGTGGTCGAGCCGTTCGCCGCGAGGGCAAACGGCTCTTGATGTTTCGGCGAGGCGGGCGTCGCGTTTAGCGTGCGGTGACCGCGGCCCGTGCAGAGGCGGTCTGATCGCGCCATGCGATCTGGCCGCTGTCCTGCTCTTCCGGGATGGCGCAGATGCCATGGCGGACCGACCAGCGCGATACGGCGCTGTTGGTGGTCAGCACAGCGAACGGCACCGCAAACACCAGGCCAATGATGACCGGGGCCGCGATGAAGAGGATATGCGGCATCATCACAGCGAAGCAGGTGCACAGCGCGAGGCCAAACACGGTTTGCGGGGCGAAGGAGCGCAACGCCTCGTCCCAATCCACCGTGCGGACGCCGCGCGGCTGAGCCCGCCAGTCGATCTTGCGGCCGAAGACTAGACCGGCGGCGAAGATCGCGATGGCAAACGCCACCACGGGGGCCATGAGCATGGAGACAATCAGCTCCACCGCTGCGCCGGCGACAACGCGCGGCCGGCCGCCATACTGCGCTGCGGTGCGGCGGTTGAGGAGAACGCTGACTACACCGAGGATTTTTGGCGCGAAGTTCATGAAGAGGACGAGGCCGAGCATGGCGTAGCCAAGCCACGACGGAACCGCGGCGCCCTCAGTGCCGGGGATCGTGACGCCGCCCAAGAACAGGCCCCCAACGCCGGCAATCATGAACGCGATCCAGGCCGC
>CAKZYH010000539.1 GCA_937884725.1 uncultured Paracoccaceae bacterium | reverse complement strand
GAGCCGGTCGGCGCGGTTTTGCCGTTCCACGTCGCCTGGGATGCGCACCTTGTCGACGCCCGCGGCGGTTTTGAGGCCACGCACGGTGTCGATGTAGTGGGCGACGTCGCCGCCGAAGACTGC
The DNA here is from genome assembly GCA_937884725.1 of uncultured Paracoccaceae bacterium. Lineage (GTDB taxonomy): Bacteria > Pseudomonadota > Alphaproteobacteria > Rhizobiales > Amorphaceae > Acuticoccus. Next base: position 7,148 of record CAKZYH010000539.1, on the reverse strand, counting down.
GCCATCGTCGAGCTTGGCGGGATCAATGAAAATCGCCAGCCAGCCGTTGCCGAAAGTGTCGCTCGCCGCGTTGCTCCTGTTGCCGGTCAGGATGCCGGCCAGAAGGTCGCACGCGAGCGCGAGGCCAGAACCCTTGTGCTCACCGATGGTGCGCAGCGCGCCCGGCCCCGCCGTGGCGTTCGGCACTGCGCTCGTCGTGGTTTCGCCATAGAGCGCGCTGGGATCGGCGGTGAGTTCGCCGTCGCCATCGATGAGGGCACCGTGGGGCAACGCTTTGCCGCCACTCGCCGCGACCAGCACTTTGCCCTCGGCCACAAATGACGTCGCAAAATCCAGAATAAACGGGTCGCCAGCATCGTTGGGGATGCCGACCGCGACGGGGTTGGTGGACATCAGCCGCTGTGCGGAGCCGAAGGGCGCGACCAGCGCTGAGCCCGTGACGTTGCAAAACTGGATGCTGACAAAGCCGGCGTCCACCGCCTGCTCGGTGTAGTGGCCGAGGCGGCCGATGTGGCCTGCCCGGCGCAGGGCGACCATGGCGATGCCCAGTGATTTGGCGCGCTCGATGCCCCGCGCGCACGCCTCTTGGGCGAGGAACTGACCGATCCCGCGGTCGCCGTCGAACTGCATGAGCGCGCCCGCATCGAGCACCGTGCGCAGCTCCGTGTTGCCGTTGAGCGTGCCGTCCTGCATCCAGCTGTGGTAGCGCGGGATGCGCACCAGCCCGTGGCTGTCGTGCCCGGCAAGGTTAGCGCCGATGAGATGGTCTGCCGTGATCGACGCCTCAGCGTCAGTGCATCCGCCGGCGCGCATCACGCCAGCAGCCAACTGACCTGCCTTCTCGACATGAATGCGCACGTTCGAACTTGATGTCATGAAGCCTCTTTCAGCGCGTCGCCATCCGTATCGATTGGACCGAGGTTAGGCCGGGCGGTGTCAGCGGAGAGTTTCACGGAGTTGGCCGGGACCGCAAGGGCATATGCCACCCATTTGGGTAAGTATCGTTCGTAGGCGTGAAGTTTTATGATTTCGACCCAAAGCACTTTTAAAGATCTGATGGCTACGTGTTGCCGCGTTGGCCATCTCGCACTGTGCCTACGGCGGAAAAATATTCATTTCATGAAAAAAAATTCACCTGTCCTGGAACTAAGACGGGGACGGCGCGTTTTCGATACGTGATCCTGATCGTCAGCCGATCAGCGGTCGCATCCACCTTCGACTAACTTTTAGCTGCCTCTGGGCAGCTTTTTTTTGCCCACTTAGTGGGCCGCTTCGTTGGTCAGCCGGTCGACAATTCTCGGAACGCTCGCGCGCCAGTCGGGCAGCGAAATCCCGAATGCGGTGCGGGCTAGGGCGCCATCCAGCCGAGAATCTGCGGGGCGTTTGGCGGGAGTTGGATGCTCACGCGTCGCGATGGCCTCAATGACAGGGCGGCGCTGGAGTTCATTGCCGATGGCGTCTGCCAACCCGTGCCATGTGGTGGAGCCGGTGCCGGCGAGGTGCAACAGCGAAGGCGTGCTCGGCCAAGCGCTGTGTTGATTGGCGAGTGAAAACAGGGCGTCTGCGAGGTCGAGCGCGCTTGTCGGATTGCCGCGCTGGTCAGCGACCACGCGAAGGTGGTCGCGTTCAGCGCACAGGCGCATGATGGTTTTGACAAAATTCTTGCCAAAGGGGCTGTAGACCCACGCGGTCCGCACCGTCACCGATGCGCCTCCCGCACCTAGCACCGCGGCCTCTCCCGCCGCTTTGCTGCGCCCATACACACTTTGCGGGTTGGTGGCGTCCGCCTCGCGGTAGGGCCGGCCGGCGGTGCCATCGAACACAAAGTCGGTGGAGAGGTGAATGAACTTCACGCCGGCTACGGCGCACGCTTCGGCGAGGACACCGGGCGCGACGGCATTGGCTTGCCAGGCGGCGTCTTCGTCCTCCTCCGCAGCATCGACGTTAGTGTAGGCTGCTGCGTTGATGACAAGGTCTGCCGCGCTGTCGTTGACTGCGGCGCGCAGGCTCTCCGGATTGGCGAGATCAACGCTAGGCCGGCCGGCGAAGGTGAGGGTGTGGCAATCAGGCGCCCGCTCCGCCAGTGACCTTGCCACTTGGCCTGATCGTCCAATCACAAGAGTTTTCAGGGGGAGTCACCTTGTTCACTTACGACGCCATGTCCCTTGGCGCTCTTTCAAAGGTTTTTGCAAGCGCTGCGGACGCCGACCACTCGGCCGTCCCTATTGTGATTGCTCACGACGCGTGCGCTTTGGTTGCTCCCTCCAGCAAGGCGACGTTTTGAGCGCGCCGCTCTGCGACCAAATCGTGGGCCGCTTCGCGGGGGAGGCCGGCGGCCACGAGAGTCTCCTCACCCATTTGGAGTGACGCCTCAAACGTCTCCAGCACCACCGAGTCTGCACCCTGCCCATACAGCGCGTGCGCCTGACCGCTATCGCGCGCGCGCACCACAACCGGGACCGTAATCCCTTCGCGGCGGATGGCATCTAGGACGGCGCCGTTGGCGGCGGCGCTATCCATGGTGAGGACAACGGCGATCGCACTCGACGCATGGGCCGCGGCCAGAATGTCGGCGCGGCGCGCGTCGCCGAAGTGAACGGGAAGACCGTCGGCACGCGCTTTGGAGACCGTGAGCGGGTCCAGCTCAAGCGCCGCGTAGGGTATGCGCTGCAAGTCGAGCATGGCACCGATGCCAGCGCCGATACGCCCGAAACCGGCGATCACCACGTGACCCTCGGCGGGCGATTCTTCCAAGCTTTGCGTCATCAGCTGTTCTTTTGGCTCCAGCGCGCTGCTGATGCGGCGTATCGGCACTGCGAGCGCTGTGGTGAGGGCCATGGAGATGCTGATCGCTGCCACCAGGACGCCCCCGATGGGATCGGGAATGACGCCCAGCGTGAGCGCCAATGCGATGCCCACGAGCGAGAATTCGCCCGCTTGGCTGAGCATCAACCCGGCCTCCACGGCGATGGCGCGGCTTTGACCGAACGCGAGCGCAATCACGATGATGATGACCGCCTTCAGCGCCATCAGCCCGATGACGATGGCGCCGATGGTCAGCGCCTCGTTGAACACGATGCGCGGGTCTATCCCCATGCCGACGCCGAGGAAAAACAGCCCCAGCAACAACCCTTTGAACGGGGCGATTTCGGCTTCGAGTTGATGGCGGAACTCGGTGTCTGAGAAGACAAGGCCGGCGAGGAATGCGCCCAGCGCGAGCGAGAGGCCGAGCGCTGCGGTGAGCGAGGCCAGCGACAAAATGATGAGAAGCGCTGCGGCGGTGAACATGTCCCGGTCGCGGCGCGCGCCGATGAATTGCATCACCGGGCCAAGCACTTTTGGGCCGAGGATCATGATTGCGGGAATGGCAACGCAGGCGAATCCGACGCTGATCAGGAGGCTTTGGAGAAGCGAGCCTTCCTGAGGCGCCAGCAGCTTGATGATCAAAAGAACTGGGACAACGGCGAGGTCCTGCAGCAGCAGCACGGCGAACATCATTTGGCCAGACGGTGAGGCAAGGCGCCCGCGCTGGATCAGCATTTGGACGACGATGGCGGTCGATGAGAGCGCCAGCGAGACACCGATGGCAACGGCCGCCGCCATCGGGAGGCCAAAGGCGAGGCAACAGCCGGCGATGACAAGGCTTGTCACACCGACCTGCGCGCCGCCTGCGCCAAACACCAGCCGCCGCAGCGCCCATAGCCGCGAGACCGACAGCTCCAGCCCGATGACGAACAGAAGGAAGACGACACCCAGTTCAGCGACACGGCGCACGCCGTCGATGTCGTAGATCGTCACCATCTGGGTGTGGATGCCAAACAGCGTGTCAAACAGGCTGACGAGGCCGAACGGGCCGACCGCGATCCCGGCGACCATGTAGCCCAGGATGGAGTTGAGCCCGAGGCGCTGAAGGATCGGCACCACCACCCCGGCCGAGACGAGGAAGATCAGCGCTTCCTTGAGAAACGGGATGTGGTGGGTCGCTTCATGCTCCATTGACGGTCCCCTCCGATGGCGCGTCCCGGGCGTTTCCCGTGCTGCCCATCGTGGCGGCGTGCGCATCCCGGGTTTTTGGGACGCAAACGCGGTGCCATTGTGTTGCGCGGGTATCACGGCGCGATCGCTTAGCCGGCCGGGGTGTTGTGGCTATGACACTCCCGACGTTAGTGAAAATGAGGCTGACGGGATTCGGCGCGTGCTGCAACTCAGCGACACCAGGGAGCGGAAGCGGCATGTGCCGCGCGGGCTGCAGCACCTGCGGCCGGCACTCTACATCGCGTCCATCTTCGGGCTGGTGCTCGGCGTCCTCATGATCATCCCGGCGCTGGTGGATTTCGCCATGGGGGTCGACAGCTGGTCGGTGTTCGCGCTGTCGTCGGCCTGCACCATGGCCGTCAGCATCTTGGGCCTTGCCGCTCTGCGCGAGCCATTGCCCGAATTCACGCCGCGCTTTGGCTTTTTGCTGACGTCGGTGTTGTGGGTGGTCGCCACGATTGCGGCCGCGCTCCCGTTTTGGTTGTCGGATTTGGAGATGACCACGGCCGCCGCCTACTTCGAAGCGATGAGTGGGCTCACGACGACGGGTGCGACGGTGCTGTCAGAGCTTGATGCAATGGCACGCTCGTACCTGTTGTGGCGGTCGATGTTGCAATGGCTTGGCGGTATCGGGATCATCGCCATTGGACTGTTTTTGTTTCCGTTTTTGCGGATTGGTGGAATGCAGGTGTTCCGCACTGAGTCGTCCGACAAATCCGAAAAGGCGCTGCCCCGCGTGGCCTCCGTCACCCGGGCGCTGCTGCTGATTTATACCGGCGCCACGGTTGCCTGCGCGATCACCTATGCTGCGCTCGGCATGAACCTGTTTGATGCCATCAATCACGCCATGACGACGGTCGCGACCGGCGGGTTTGCGACCCACGACCGCTCGTTCGGCTTCTTTGAGGATGCGCGGATTTTGTGGGCGGCGGTGTTTTTCATGCTCCTCGGTGCGCTGCCATTTGTCGTCTATGTGGACCTTCTCATCCGCGGCCGGCTGACGATCCACCGCGACTGGCAGGTGCGCACCTTCCTGCTCGCCGTTGTCGCGATTGTGCTGATGCTCGCCTTGTGGCTGGAGAACACGCGCAACATCGAGTTTGGCTCCGCCATGACCCAAGCCGCGTTCAACGTGGTGTCGGTGATCACCACCACAGGTTACTCGTCGGACGATTATGCGGTGTGGGGGCCCTTCGCGTTCGGCGTCTTTTTCATCCTGACCTTCATTGGTGGTTGCTCGGGCTCCACCACCGGCGGCATCAAGGTTTACCGCTTTATCATCCTTTACCAGGCGCTGCGGCGCGCGTTTACGCGCCTCGTCTACCCCAACGCTGTTCAGCCGATGCGGTTTGGTGACCGGGTGATTGAGCAGGATGTCTATGATTCCGTGGTGATTTTCTTTATCGCTTTTTTCGTGATCTTTGCGGTCACGATCCTACTTCTCTCGTTGGCTGGGCAGGACTTCGTGACGGCCTTGACGGGCGCGCAAACCGCGCTGACCAACGTTGGTCCGGGGCTCGGCGAGACCATTGGTCCGGCAGGGAATTTTGCGCCGTTGGGCGAGTTTGAGCTTTGGCTCTTGTCGTTCGTGATGCTGCTGGGGCGGCTGGAAATCATGACGGTGCTGATCTTGTTCATGCCCGTCTTTTGGAGAGACTGATGGACGATTGGGACACCGCCACGCGCCTGGTTCACGGCGGCACGACGCGTTCGCCGTTCGGTGAAACGTCGGAGGCGATGTTCCTCACCCAGGGCTTTGTCTACGACAGTGCCGAAGAGGCGGCCGCTCGCTTCGCCGGTGAGGCTGAGGGCTACATTTACTCGCGCTACGCCAACCCAACCGTGTCCATGTTTGAGGAGCGGATTGCCGCGTTAGAAGGTGCCGAGGGCGCCATTGGCACCGCCTCTGGCATGGCCGCGGTAACCCTTGCGCTGATGGCCTCGGTGCAGGCGGGCGACCACGTGGTGGCGGCGCGCGCACTGTTTGGCGGCTGTCGATATGTGGTGGAGAAGCTCCTGCCGCGTTTTGGTGTCGAATCGACGCTGGTCGACGGGACGGACATGGCCGCGTGGGAAGCGGCGATCCGGCCCAACACGAAGGTTTTCTTCACCGAGAGCCCAACCAACCCGACGCTATCCCTGGTGGATCTTGCGGCGTTGTCTGCGCTTCGAAACCGGACTGCGCCAGACGCTGTGGTGATCGTCGACAATGTCTTCGCGACGCCGCTTTACCAGCGACCTTTGGCGCTTGGCGCTGATCTGGTCGTCTATAGCGCGACGAAGCACATCGACGGGCAGGGTCGGTGCCTCGGCGGTGTGGTGCTCGGCAACGCACAATGGTTGAAGGATAATGCCGAGCCGCTGTTGCGGCAGACCGGCCCGTCGCTGTCGCCGTTCAATGCATGGGTAATGCTGAAGTCGCTGGAAACACTGCCCCTGCGGGTGCGCGCCCAAAGCGAAACGGCTGCCCAGGTGGCCGACGCGCTCGCGTCCCACCCGCTGGTGGAGCGCGTGATGTATCCGGGGCGGGACGACCATCCGCAGGCTGATCTTGCGCGGGCGCAGATGTCCGGCTTCGGCACGCTGGTGGCGCTATCGGTAGCAGGTGGGCGGCCTGCAGCCTTTCGGGTGGCCAACGCGCTGCGCTTGGTGGGAATTTCCAACAATTTGGGCGACGCCAAGAGCCTCATCACCCATCCAGCGACGACGACCCACCGCAACGTTCCACCAGAGGAGCGCGATGCGATGGGGATTGATGAGGGCCTGTTGCGCCTTTCGGTGGGGTTGGAAGCGCCACGGGATCTCATCGCAGATCTCACCCAAGCGTTGGATTTCGCTTCACGGCCAGCCGCGTCCGTTGCGCCCGTTGGGGACCCGGCCGCCTGACATTCAATGCTGGGTTGGTGCTTCGGGCCGCTCAAAGCGAATGACCGTATCGTCCGCGAGATCGGTGTTGCGCCTGATGATCTGGCTTAAGGTCTTTGTCTCTTGAGCAATCTTAAAGCCGGCTTTTGAGAAGGTTTCTTCTGTGAACACAGCTTTGGCGAGCAAAGGGTTTGTCAATGCTTGTGTGAACGCGTCATTGGCCACCATGGGGAGCATCAGTTTACCCA
>CAKZYH010000538.1 GCA_937884725.1 uncultured Paracoccaceae bacterium | reverse complement strand
GCGAACGCTGGCGGCAACGTTTTCGAAGTGACCATGCCGCCCTTGGTGGCAAATTTTGAGGAAAACGTCAGCGAGATTCGGTCGTTAGATCAATTGACCCAAACTGATGATGGTTTCTCGACGGACCATTGCGCAGATCTAGTTTCGTGCTATCCGCCGCAAGATATAGAACGCGAAATGGCAAACATGTCGCTGATCGGGATGGACCCCTCCGACCCGCAAATCTGTCTCGCTGTTCAAATGGCGCTTGGTCCATGCACCGTCGACAGGACGCCGAGCGGCGGCGGATCGGGCGGCTCGGATTCATCGACCAGCGATGGTGGATTCCCATTCGATACCGACGACGATCTTGAGGTGAATGCGGTCCGCTGCCCACAGCTTGAGCGTTACCAGCTCGATCTCAGGCGCCGGTCCAATGAAGGTGAAGACACCGACGCGGAAGAAACTATTCTTGAGAACGCGATGTATCGGTCGTTACCTTTTGTCATGAGGGGCGATATGAGAGGATGGTGCTCGTCGGTGATGGACCTCATCAACCAGTCGTAAGCCCAGCGTCTTCGGCGCAGAGCATGCCCCTTGTGAGGGCGTGGACTAGTTGCCGATCAGCCGTTGCATGATCTCCGGTTCGTCCATCAATTTGACGAATTCCGGTGTCGCCATCTGCTTGAGCGCGTGGGACATCGGTCCGCATTCAGCCGACGCGGCAAACACAATCTCCGACATCATCACCTTCGGCAGGCGGTTTGCCAGCGTGATGAGCGAGGTGATCTCGATCTGGGACTGAGTTTCTGCCGCCGCGATATACTCTTCCATCATGTCGGCCCCACCGTCCTTTTCGATCCGAGCAAGGACGCAGCGCTGGTTCTCCCGGTATTCCGGGGCTTCTTCTGAGGACGCGAGGAGCTCGGCGAAGCGATCGTCAACGGACGTGTAGAAGGTAAGGTTTTGGGCGTCCATTGCCGCGATCGCGTCGGAGAAACGCGTTTGTTGATCAGGAGTTTGGGCGGAGACGGGGGCTGAACTCAAGAAAACGAGGGTCAGTGCAAGTCGTAACATGTGACACCCTTTCCATGCTTCGGCGGAGCTGGCCGCGCTCGCGCAGCTTGGCGGCTATTGTGGTCTGGGGGCCAGGGCCGCTGCAAGCGGTACGTTGCGTTGGACGTGGCCGAAGCATCTTTCGCTCTAGAAGGGAGAGGGGCACAGTGGTGGCCGCAGCTCACTGCCGCAGAACTCACACTAGCCCGACGGATCACACCTTGATGAGATACTTTGGCGCGACACTCCCCCGCCCGATTGACCTGACGCGCGTGCTGAGCCGCGGGCTTGAGATCCACCCTAACCATACTGCACTCGTCACCAGTGATGGCGTGTGGTCTTTCGCTGAACTGGATGAAAAGAGTACCGCCTACGGCCGGGGTCTTCTGAAAAGTGGCATGAAGCCGGGGGATCGGATTGCCTCGCTTTTGCCGAACTCGAGCAAGCTTTTCGTCCATTACATTGGCGTGAAGAAGGCTGGCCTCGTTTCTGTGCCGCTGAACTACCGCTACACGAGCTTTGAGATCGAGCACACGCTGAAAGCGAGCGGTGCAGCGGCGATCGTCTACGACACCAATCGATCAGCCGATGTGGACGCTGGCGATGCCGCGCAGGCGCTCACACTCCGCATCCCGTGCGACCCGGATCAGAAGTCGGGAGCGGACGAATTTGAGACCATTGCGGCGAGTGGCGGCGACACCCCTCTGCCGGAGATCGATCCAAACGCGCCAATGACCATGTTCTTTACCTCAGGGAGCACTGGCCCCGCGAAAGGCGTCACCCATTCGCGCCGCACGCTGGAGTGGATGGTGACCTCGGCCGCGAGGTCTTATCAGCTTGCGCCGGACGACGTGTTCATGGCTGCCTCGTCGTGCTCGCACATCGGCGGCTTTCTGAACACGCTCGCTTCATGGTCGGAGGGGGCGACTGTGGTGGCGCCGCGCATTGCTGATCCGGAGGGGCAGATCAAGCTGATGCGCCAGCACCGGCCAACGATCCTCTTAATGATCCCGTCGGCGTTCTTCATCTTTGAACGGCATTCTCACGTCAAACCCGTCGATTTTACGTCATTGCGGCTTGTGTCATCCGGTGGGGACAAGGTTCCCAAGCAGCTGCAGCAAGAGATTCTCGACAAAATTCGGCTTCCCATCGATGAAATCTATGGAATGACCGAGATTGGTCTCTCGCACGCCAATCCTTCCAGTGGGCTCGTCAAGTTTGGTTCCATGGGGCGTGTCGCGCCCGGTTACATGGCTGAAGTTCGAGATGACGATGGCAAACCCGTGGGCACCGGTGTTGAGGGAAAGCTTTTCGTCAAATTTCCGGGCACCACAATCGGTTACTGGGGGCGACCGGATGCGACGGCGGAAGTCTACGATGAGGATGGGTGGTTCGATACTGGCGATGTGGTGAAGGTAGACGAGGAAGGGTACTTTTACTTTTGTGGGCGGAAGAAGCAGCTCATCATCCACAACGCCTATAACATCTTTCCGCAAGAAGTTGAGGATGTGCTGTTGGAGCATGAGGCCGTGGCTGCTGCGGGCGTGATCGGTGTTCAGGACCTGATCCACGGCGAAAACGTGCGGGCGTATGTCACGTACAAGGACGGTGTTGCCCGTCCGTCAGCGGCCGATCTGATCGCGTTTGTGGCTCAACGCATCGGCTATAAAGCGCCGGAAGAGATCATCGTGCTCGACGAGATGCCGCTTAATCCCACAGGCAAGGTTGACCGCGTTGCGCTGAAGCGATCCGCGGCAGAGCGGTCAAACGCCGACGTCTCGTGAGGGGTGTTTGGGTCTGGCGAAGCGGTAGTGGCTTAGGCCTGATGGCGGCCTGAGCCACGAGAGATTTTACCGTCAAGAGTTGTCGGCAGGCTTGGCTAACGTTAGTCTTTTGATCGCAACAAGGAGGAAACAAGATGGCTTGGACCACACCAGAGATCGAAGAAGTGACCTGCGGTATGGAAATCAACATGTATTTCCCCGGTGAGGACGACGGCGACCTGTTCTAAGGGCGCGCGTTACGCACAACAATGAGCCTTCGCGTCCTTGTCGCGGGGGCCGCTGCCGGTGGTGGCCTGCCGCAGTGGAACTGCAACGGGTCGAATTCGGCCGCGTTTTGGCGGGGCTCACAGCCGTTTCAAGCGGCCACGCAGTCCTGTCTGGCAGTATCGTCGAATGGGTCTGATTGGGCGCTGCTCAACGCCTCGCCCGACATCCGCCAACAGATTATGGCGCTGCCGCAGCTGCAGCCGCGCGACCCGTCCCGCTACGGTCTGCGCGATACACCCATTCGCGCCGTATTGCTCACCAATGGCGACATTGACCATGTGGCGGGGCTCCTGACGCTGCGGGAAAAACAAGCGTTTGACCTGGTCACAACGCCGGTCATCGCTGATGTTTTGGCGCAGAACCCCATCTTTGACGCGCTCGACCCGCAATTTGTCACCCGACGGACGATCGCGCTCGATCAGCCCTTTGCGCTGATCGACGGGGTGACCGCCGAACTTTTTGCAGTGCCTGGCAAAGTGCCTCTCTATTTGGAGGGTGACACCGTCGATACCGAAGTGGTCGGTGAGCAAACCGTTGGGGTTGAGCTGTCCGACGGCGCTTCAAGCGTTTTTTACATCCCGGGCTGCGCCGCCATCCCAGACACTCTGGCGCAGCGCCTTACGGGCGCCAAACTCGTCCTGTTCGATGGCACACTCTGGACCGACGATGAGATGATACAGCAGGGTGTGGGCCAGAAAACAGGCAAGCGGATGGGGCACATCTCCATGTCTGGTGCGGATGGATCCATCGCTGCGTTCGAAAATCTTAGTGTGACGCGCAAAGTCTTTGTGCACATCAACAACACCAATCCCGTCTGGCGCAATGGACCAGAGCGGGCAGAAGCGGAAGCCGCCGGGTGGGAAATTGCCTACGATGGGATGGAGATTAGGCTGTGACGCGCACACCTGGCGAACTGGAAGCTGCACTGCGCCAGATCGGGGCGGAGCGGTACCATATCCTTCATCCGTTCCATGAGCTGCTTCACTCTGGGGGCTGTACGAAAGACCAGGTGCGGGCCTGGGCGCTGAACCGCTATTGTTATCAGCGCATCATCCCCACCAAGGACGCGATACTGCTCGCGCGGCTTGACGATGTGGAGATGCGCCGGGAATGGCGCCAGCGGATCGTCGATCATGATGGGGAAATTGATGACCATCCCGAGGGTGGATTGCGCCGCTGGTTGGCGCTGACCGACGGCCTCGGTCTTGACCGTGCTTACGTGACGTCGATGCGCGGCGCCCTTCCGACCACGCGATTTGCCTGCGACGCCTATGTGGCTTTCGTGCGGGACCGCAGCGAGCTGGAGGCCATCGCGTCGAGCCTGACGGAGATGTTCTCGCCGGCGATTATTAGCCAACGCGTGTCTGGGATGCTCGCGCACTACGACTTCATCAGTCAGGACACCTTGCGTTACTTTGGCCATCGGCTCAGTCAGGCGCCGCGGGATGCGGACTGGGCGCTCGATTACGTAAAACGCAAGGCCGTGACTGCTGAACAGCAAGAGGCTGCGCTTGATGCACTGCGCTTTAAGTGCGCGATGCTGTGGAGCCAGCTGGATGCGCTCTACCACGTCTATGTGAGCGGCTACCCCTGCCCCGGCGCCTGGCAGCCGGGCGAGGCGTTGGTGGCAGAGGCGGCATGAGCGTTGCGGCGGCGATCACGGAGGAGGTGACGCCGTACTTGCCGCGCGGCGTGCGGCTCCATCACTGCTCCGTGCGGGCGGGCTGGTTTTTGTTGGCGCCAGAGCGGGCTCTGAAGATGGACGCCATCGGGGTGGCGATCTTGAACGCTGTCGATGGGACGCGCAGCTTCGGTGCGATTGTCGATAAGCTGGCGTCAGACTTTAAGGCCCCGCGCGAACGTGTGGCGGCGGACGCGGGGAAATTCCTTCGCGATCTCGCCGACCGGCGAATGGTGGAGGTGAAGTCGTGAACGGCGTGCCAATACCGATGGCCCTTTTGGCGGAGCTCACCCACCGCTGTCCGCTCAAATGTCCTTATTGCTCCAACCCTTTGGAGCTGACACGGCGTTCGAATGAGCTGTCAACGGCGGCATGGATCGATGTCTTCCAGCAGGCGGCGGCGATGGGGGTCCTGCATGTCCACCTGTCGGGAGGCGAGCCGGCCTCTCGCCGCGACTTGGAGGACCTGACCGAGGGAGCGCGCGCGGCGGGTCTTTACACCAACCTGATCACCTCCGGCGTTGGGCTGACGCGTGACCGCTTGAAGGCGCTTGCGGATCGTGGGCTCGACCATGTGCAGCTCTCGGTCCAGGGCGTCGATGCTGAGACTGCCGACCGGATCGGCGGTTTTAAGGGCGGGTTCGAGACAAAGATGAGGCTCGCCGGATGGGTTGCGGAGGAAGGGCTTCCGCTTACCGTAAACGCGGTGATGCACCGTCAAAACCTTGATCGGTTGGATGAGACAATTGGGATGGCGGTGCGGCGCGGCGCGCGGCGCCTTGAGGTTGCGAACACGCAGTATCATGGCTGGGCTTATCGCAATCGGTTCGCGCTGATGCCGACTCCAGATCAGGTCCGGCGGGGCGGGCGCATCGTGGCGGAGGCGCGGGAGCGGCTGAAGGGCGAGATGGTGATCGACTATGTGACGCCTGATCACCTGGGCACCTATCCGAAGCCCTGCATGGGTGGTTGGGCCCGAATAGGGCTTTGCATCACGCCGCGTGGGGCTGTGCTGCCTTGCCATGCCGCCGAGACAATCACGACGCTCAGCTTTGAAAATGTTGCGGACCGACCGCTGGCGGACATCTGGGCAAACGGGCCGGCGTTCACGGCCTATCGGGGCACCGACTGGATGCCGGATCCGTGCCGAAGCTGCGAGCGCAAAACTCGCGATTGGGGGGGCTGCCGGTGCCAGGCCTTTGCGTGGACCGGCGATGCTGGGCAGACCGATCCGGTCTGTTCCAAGAGCGACCGCCATGCCGATGTGCGCGCTGCTGCCGTGGCTGAAGCACAGGCCGGCGCCGATGCGTTTGATTATCGGACCTTTTGACGGCCGCGCAGAGGTTGCGCCGCGGCGCTAGGCCTCAAGTCACCGGTGTCCAGCATTGACTCGTTGAGCATCGCAGGTGATCTTTTCTATCTCGACCTTGGAAACTTCGTAATTCGTATTCCAAAGAATAAACAACACGAAAACGTGTCCTAGGGAGTATAGAATATGACGAAATGGGGCATATCAGCTCTTATCGCTACGTCCATGTTGTCAACGCCGTTGCTGGCACAAGACAACATGGAAAAGCTCAGCAACATGCAGAAGACCGGCGCGACCCACACCTTCATCGAACAAGATGGGGAGCGGGCTGCTTCGCTACGTAACATTATCCAGCACATCACCATGCCAGAAGGCTTTGAATTGAGCCTGTATGCTGTTGTGCCGGACGCGCGTTCTATGGCTGTGGCCCCTCAGGGCACCGTTGTGTTTGCGGGCACGCGTAAGGACAAGGTGTGGTCGATCGTGGATCGCGACCGCAACCGGGTCGCTGACGAGGTGTTGGACTTCGCACCGTCGATCACCTTTGACATTCCAAACGGGCCTTGCTTCTCGCGCGATGGCTTCCTTTACATCGCAGAGCGCAACCGCGTTCTGGTGTTCCCGGCCGCTGAATTTTTCTTTGAAGGACCCGACCCGGCCGTCGGTGTTGTGGTCCCGCAAGGTAAGCTGATCCCGGCGGAGGAAGAGAGTTTCAACCACACCGCGCGAGTGTGCGACGTGGGTCCGGACGGCAAGCTCTACATTTCGCTCGGCCAACCCTTCAACGTGCAGCCGGTCGAGAAGCTCGAGCTTTATGATGAGGTCGGCATCGGCGGCATCATCCGCATCAATACAGACGGGACTGGCCGTGAAGTCTTCACCCGTGGCGTGCGCAACTCTGTGGGGCAGGATTTCCATCCGGAGACCGGTGAGCTGTGGTGGACCGACAACCAGGTCGACGGCATGGGCGACAACATTCCGCCAGGTGAGTTGAACCGACAGACCGAGGCCGGCCAGCATTTTGGCTTCCCGTGGACCAACGCCCGCGTGGAAATCCCGATGTATAAGGATGTGCCGCGCCCGGAGGGTGTGACGTTCATCGAGCCGCAGCTGGAGCCGACCGCCCATGCTGCCGACCTTGGCATGGCCTTCTACAAGGGCAGCAACTTCCCCGAGAAGTACCATGGCGGCATCTTCTGGGCGCAGCACGGCTCATGGAACCGCACCGAGCCGATTGGTGCGCGGGTGATGTTCACCGCCCTTGATGAAGAGGGGAATGCGGCGGGCATTGAAGTGTTTGCCGAGGGGTGGCTCAACGAAGAGACTGGCGAGTATCGCGGGCGTCCGATGGACGTTGCGTTCCTGCCGGACGGCTCGATGCTGATTTCGGACGACTTCGCTGGCGCCATTTGGCGCATCGCCTATAATCCGGCCGCGTCTGAGTGAGGCAAGCGGTTGCATTCATCCTCGGCGGGCTGATGCTCGCCGGGGGTTTTTCGCTTTCCGCGGTGGCGGGGGATCCGGCCGCGGGGCGCAAGATCGCCAACATGTGCCGCACCTGCCACGGCATCGATGGCTATGCTGCGGTGCCGATTGCGCCGCACATTGGGGGCGAGCCGCAAGCGTATCTCGAAGCGCAGCTGATGGCTTATAAGACAGGCGCCCGCGAGCACGAGATGATGAGCGTCGTGACTGCGAGCCTTTCGGCGCAGCAAATCTCGGACGTTGCGGCTTGGTATGCGGCGCACGAGGCGATTGCCACGCTCCCCGCTGGGATCGACCCGGCCAACGCGCCGCAGGGCTGTGTGTCATGCCATGGGGCCGACGGCATTTCACTGCTTCTGGATGCGCCAAATCTTGCCGGCGAGACGAACATTTACATCGATACGCAGCTGAAAGCGTTTAAGCGCGGCAAGCGATATCATGTGATCATGACTGCGGTGGCAGCGAATCTGTCGGATGAGGAAATCCGCGCGCTGGCGAACTGGTACGCTGCCGTTGAACTGGAGATTAAGCCTCCCGCGCAGTGAGAGGCGCAGTGGAGGGTCGTCGCGGCGAGCTTGAATGCAGGGGTACCCGCCATGGTTCTCCCTTGCCCCATCTCCCGCCGTGCCCACAAGTTTTTAGGACTTTGGCCATTCAACCCTGCGGTTTCGGGCGGGCGCCGAAAATGGCGGAGCCGACACGGACCCAGCGTGCACCGTGAGCAATAGCCTCTTCGAAATCGCCGCTCATGCCCATGGAGGTCGGCAGGCTTGCGGCATCGGCGAGTGCGCGCATGGCCGTAAAGTGCGTCGCCGGCGGCTCGTCGATGGGCGGGATCGTCATCAGCGCGTCCACCGGGAGGCCGAGGCCGCGGCATCGCTCGACAAAGGCGAGGGCA
>CAKZYH010000537.1 GCA_937884725.1 uncultured Paracoccaceae bacterium | reverse complement strand
ACGTCATCAACATCATCGTCAACGGCCAGACCGTCGAGACCTACGACTACGGCGATCTGTTCGCTTAAGCCGCGGGCCAAACTCACGCCATGGACTTTGGGGCGGTGCGAAAGCGCCGCCCATTTTGTGGCTTCATCGCGAAACCGGCGTTGGGCCTGCAGTAGTTGCTATCATGATATCCGACGGATCGAGATGATTATTATGGAGCCGATCAGCTGATTTCGGCGGCCGAACTGTAGCGTAACTTTGCATCCTGCAAAAATGGTCGATGCCCTTAGCAGTGCCGACTGTGCTTCGGAATGAATTAAAGCTCTTTTGACATCTAAATACTATACTTTTGTTACCCACAGGGACTTACAGCGACGGTCGAAACGGGACGCTCGCCAGACCAAGGACGCTAGGCATCCGGTCCACGAGAACGATGGGCAAGGCAGGTCGGAAAGCGTGTTGGGCGGCGCTGGCGAAAGCACCATTAGCCGTCGAGTACATCCGGATGGCGCTTTAGGAACTGCGCAACGCGGCAAAAGACTTACGGCGGTCGTTGCCGACGCCTCCGGGCCACCTCATCGTTCTACCGCGCCAAGCTATAGAATCGTGGCCCACAGCCTGATCACCAACGCGGTGCCCACGGTCATCACAGCAGCTCAGAAACTCCACTAACGCGAACTATGCATATCGTCGATGCGAAATCAGAAAATACTTAAGTTATTATAAATTGTTTACATAATGCTCTCTACAAGAATTGCGATTGAGAATGCCCTTTCAAGGTAATTTTCCAAGCTTCTTAAGAGATTAATTTTAGAAAAACCGCCTCTCACAACACATAACGCACATCGATTACAATGATCTAAAACGACCCCAGAGTAGATGCTAGGGCGACGAGTATACAAAGTGCGACAAGGGGGAAAACGACGGCGACCATAAAAATATCGAAGTAGGAATCGCGGTGTGTGAGGTTACATATCGCTAATACTGTGATGACCGCACCGTTGTGCGGCAGCGCATCGAGGGCGCCGGACGCGACTGATGTGACGCGGTGCATGGCCTCCAATGACGTTCCGGTCTCAGCCGCGATCGCGACGTAGGTGGGGCCGAGCGCCTCCAGCGCGATGCTCATGCCGCCGGACGCAGACCCTGTGATCGCTGACAGAAGGTTCACGGCGACGGCGAGCGATATTAACGGGTTACCCCCGCCGATATTCAGAACAAGATCCGACACCAATTGAAAAGCCGGAAGCGATGCGATCACGGCGCCAAAGCCGACGAGGCTTGCGGTGTTAAATATCGGCAGGACTGAAGCTTCCGCACCGCCATTGATCGACCGCCGCAGATCGACAAGACGGCGCCCGCTGGTGGCGAGGATGAACAGGCACGAGGCGAGAAGCGCCACGATAATGGACCAGACCCCACGGACCGCCTCTATGCTTGTCCCACCAAAAATGGGTTCGTCCAGGTAGCTGGTATCAAGCCGTGGCACCACGAGTTCCACGAACAGAAAGTTCACCGCGACGACGAGCGCCACCGGAGCGAAGGCCAGAGATGGGTGAGGAAGCCCGGCGACTGTCGCGTCCGGCGGCGGGCTGACTTCTGCGGGGACCGACCCTTCGCCGAGGGCGCGCTGGCGCGTGCGGTGGTCCTCCACCTCGGGCACGTCGTCGGGGTGATCGCCATAACCTTCACCGGCTAAACGGGCGGCCGCTGCCCGGCGCATGAGCCACGCCATTCCTAAAGACAGCATGACAAAACCTGTAATGATTCCGAGACCTGGCGCTGCAAAGCTGGTCGTCCCAAAGAACGGCATGGGGATCGCATTTTGGATCGCCGGCGTTCCGGGAAGAGCCGACATGGTGAAGGTGAACGCGCCCAGGGCAAGGCTCGCTGGAATCAGCCGCTTTGGAATATCAGCCTCGCGGAACAGAGCCGCCGCAATAGGGAAAATTGCAAATGCCACCACAAAGAGCGATACGCCGCCATAGGTGAGCAGCGCACAGCACACGACCACAGCCAGGATGGACTGCTGTCGCCCCAAACGCGCGATCACTGCGTTGGCAATTGATTGGGCTGAACCGCTGTCGTCCATCAACCGCCCAAACATTGCCCCAAGGAGGAACAACGGAAAGAACGCGATGACAAAGCCGCCAAGGTTTGTCATGAATATTTGTGTGTAGGCGGCAAGGAGTGGTAGCCCGCCGGTCAGCAACGCAGCAAGTGTTGCCATGATTGGTGCAAGAACGATGAGTGAGACCCCGCGAAACGCGAAATAGATCAACAGCGCAAGCGCGGCAATGACCGACACAATGTCGATCATTCGGCGGCCTTCGTCGTCTCATCACCGTCGATCTCGTCCTTTCCAACCGTGTCGTCATCGAGCGAAGTCCGGGGCACATAGTCAGACGAAAGGTGGGCGGGGGTTCTGATGTCCTCCAGCACTTCCCGGGGCACCCACGACGAGCGTAAGCCAACGTCGGCCGCATGTTCTGAAAGCCAATGCTCGGCAGCAGCGCGGCCCAGATCGTGAAGATACCGCAGGAACTGCGGCTCAGGGTTCATTTTACTCGACACGTTAAGCTTCAGCATCGCCTCGGCCGCTGGGATCGCGTGAAGTCGGCCGTCCACATAAGCGGGCCGCTCCAGGCCCTCGTCGTCGATGATTTGTTTTAGCAGACCGACCGTGCGCAACTCATGGATCAGACTCGCATTGAACGTGATCTCATTGATCCTGTTGGCAATTTCAGCAGCGTTGCTGGGCAAAGCATCCCGTACGAAAGGGTTTATCTGGACAAGAAGAATGTCACGACCATCGCTCTCGTTGAGCAGCGGAAGAAGTGGCGGATTGCCCATGTAACCGCCGTCCCAATAGTGCTCACCGTCTAACTCGACGGCGTGGTAAAGCGAAGGCAAGCAGGCAGAGGCAAGGGTCGTAAGCGTCGAGATCTCTCCCTTTCGGAATATTCGCCGACGTCCAGTACGAACATTTGTTGCTGATTGGAATATTTTTGGCGCTGCTTCGCTATTCACTATGTCGAAATCAAAGGTTTGCTCGACAATTTTGCGGAGTGGATTGATATTGAGCGGATTCCATTGGTACGGTGAGAGCATCGACTGCCACTGCTGTGCAGCTACGTAGCCGAATGAGAAATCCATGCTCCAGCGGCCAAGCATTCGGTCGATGACACCACGCTGGACAGGGCTGAAGGCGGCGACCTCCGCCACTCTTTGCCAAAATTCGCCCAGGAGTTCGCCGACACGCTCAGGCCTGCCCTCTGCGAGCCCCTGCGCTAGGGCAACAGCATTCATGGCGCCAGCGCTGGTGCCGCTGATGGCGACGATCTCAAAGCTCCGGTCCTCGACAAAGCGCGTCAGAACACCCCAGGTGAACGCCCCATGGGCTCCTCCACCCTGCAACGCCAAATCGATCGGTATGGCTCTGGTGCTCTTAGCCATAGGGCCTCCCACAACTTCGGTGAGCGCTCACAGAGAACTTAGTGCCACTTCCGTTTTTATTCGCCAATCCTTTTGCAAACAATATGTCATATCATGACAATACGATGTCGTTATTTGTCCGATTATTGCTTGCTGTCTCAAAGTTCATCAGCACTGATATAAAAGCGGGCGTTTTTGGCGCCAAAATCGACAGGGGTGAACACAATGCATGCGGCCATCGAAATAATCGCCGACATCACCGACCTGATCGTGGTGGTCCTGCTCACCAGCGGAATGGTAATCGCAATGGGCAGAGCGGCTCATCTTATTTTTCGCGCAGCGCCGCCGGAGCGAGGCGCTGCCATGGCCCGCGCGTATCGTAACATGCGCATAGAGCTGGGCAAGACGCTGCTATTAGGTCTAGAAATCTTGATTATCTCAGACATTCTTCACAGTATTGTGAAACGCACTGTGGAAGAGCTCATCATGGTGGCGATCACTGTCGCGATCCGCATTGTTTTATCTTATTTTCTTGACCGTGAACTCTTCCGCCTAGGCGGTCATGACGTGCAAAGCGGCTCCGCCTAACCCGTTTTCTGTTGCCCAGATCCAACACGCCCCCCGCGTAATCCGCCTTCGGACAATAAGCGACACGTCGGTGACAACATCGTCCTCACGAAGCCATGGCGCACTGCCGGAGAGTTTTTGCGCTGCCATGAGCGAAGTGTATTGGCCTGTCGACCGGAGCGTAAATATGAACAAATTGTCGTGGTGCCGCCCTCAGCGCGCTTTTGCGCTGCTTGCACTTCTGACCATCGCCGGATGCGGCTCACTCCCCCAAGCCTTGATTGGGGCGGGCGACTTTTCCGAAGAACAGGTCAAAGCCAAGGGTGCCGAAATAATCGAAGTCTATCTCGCCACATCAAGAGCATCCGACGATAACGAGAAGGTTCTTTTCTCTGGCGAGCGTGCGAGCATGATCAGCTTCACAAAGTTACGCGTCGCAATTCCACCCAGCCACCGCCCTGGAGAGATCGAGCGTCCGGCCAGAAACATACCCAACCCGCGAACTGAGTTCACCATACTTGCGCCCGAGCTTTTCCCTTCTTCGCGCGCGTTTGTCACCAGTCTCGATGGAGACCTTGCTAAGCGCCCCCGAAACGAGCGGGACGTCTTAGTCTTCGTCCACGGATACAACACTGATCTGACGTCAGCGATCTTTCGGATTGCTCAATTTGCCTACGACATCGACTACCCGGGGATCCCGGTGTTGTTCAGCTGGGCATCGCGTGGGCGAACGCTCGATTACATCTACGATCTGAACAGTGCGCTCCATGCCCGCGACGCGCTGCTGGAGACTGGGCAGGTGCTGTCAAGTTCCGATGCTGACGGCTTTAATGTGGTCGCCCATTCCATGGGAACACTGCTAACGGTGGAGGCCATGCGCCAAGCCGTGCTTGCAAATCGCGGCAGCGGGCCTGGAGAGTTTCGCGTGAGGAACGTAGCGCTCGCCGCGCCCGACATCGACATTGACCTCTTTCGACGCCAACTTGAGGTGCTGCCAGCCACCGGCATTCCTATCTATGTGTTGGTGTCCGATGACGACCGAGCCCTTATCTTGTCGACCTTCATTGCCGGGGGCCGCCGCCGTGTCGGTCTTGCCGATCTAGAGGAGCTGACGGAGCTCGGCCTGATTGTTATCGACCTGTCAGAAGTAGAAGACCGGGACACAACCTCACATACGAAGTTTGCCAACTCACCTGAGGTCATCAAAGTTCTTGGCGAAGGTCTGCGGACAGGAAACACACTGGAAACGCGCACCGATGAAGGGTTTCGCATTGCAGATGTCACGAACGCGCCAACGACCGTGATCCAGAGCGGCCGGGCGCTGGTGTTCGAGTGAAGCGCTGCCGCCGGGTGAGCTTTACGGGGCAGACACACCCTAGCATTCACCGTCTTTGCCGGCGGTAGGCGGACGGGCTCTGACCCGTCCACGCTTTGAAGGCACGGCGAAAGGCGCGATCGTCCGAATAGCCGATCAACGAAGCGACCGCTTCCAGGGAAAGGCTGGGATCCTGCACGAGGCGTTCAGCGTCGGCACGTCGGACCGAGTCGATCATTGCGCTCAAGGTAAGACCATGGGCAGCCGCTTGGCGTTGCGCAGACCGGACGCTGATCCCGGCCCGCGCGGCCACAGCCCCGGCGCGATAATCGCCTGAATCGGCGCTGTCGAGAATCGCTTGGCGAAGGCTGCGAAGCTGGGGCGGCACTCCCTCTTCTTCAAGCTGGACCCGTGCCAGCTGGAAGTGCGTGCGCACATACTCAAATAGTTCAACGTTCGCAGCGTGAACGGGTGCATCCAGGAGCTCTCGGTCAAACACGATTTGCGAGATAGGTTGGTCAAAGCGGGTCGGCGCCTTCAGCGCCCGCTGGTAAACCTCGAGAGGGCCGGCCTGGGCATGGCGAAAGTCAACCCGCCGCGGTTTCACCTCCCGATGAAGGAGCGTAGCGATTATTCGCGTGGACAGCGTTGTACCAACTTCAATCAGTCGCCCACCATCCAGAACAGAAAGCGGGTGTTCGCTCACTACGGCCATCTCGCCGGTTTCGGGCGCTTCGTGGACCGCGAGTGACAAGCTTCCGGACACGAAGGTGCGATTCTCCACAAAGAAATGGAGCGCTTCGCGTAGCGTGGACGCAAACTGGGCGCCTTCCACCAACCCGCCCAGAAAACTGAATGGCGTTGCCCTCGCCATCGCGAGGGAAGGGACCTCATGAGGTCCCGCCTTTTCGGAGATGAGCCGCCAAAGCCTAGGGGCGGCGTCTTCAGGCATCCGCCCGTCCGCCGCCAAGAGCGCACGGCGATCGAGGCCAGTGGCGTTCTCAACAGCCTCGAAAGTGAGCCCCTTAGAAAGTGCGAACGAGAGGCTTGCAAACGTCACACCGGGGATTGTCGTTGGTCGGCCGTTGGTGGCAGTCTTTGTCCGTTCTGTGTCGTTCATCGTCCTATTATCCCGCCAGCAATCGGTGTTTCGTCGTGTTCTGCACCATGGAAAAGATCATAATGAACATCAAAGTGCCGACCTTTGCTGCTTTGGCGCGCAATCGTTGCACGGCAAACCTAGTGCTGGTCTTAGGTCTCACATTCGGCACTGTCGCAGCATGCGCGCCAGAAGGCGAGCAGGCGCTTGAGCCAGAGCCCATTCGCGGCCTCATCACGCAGGAAATCGTCAGGACCGAAGAAACCATGGTGCGGCGCTATCCCGGTGTCCTGGAGCCATCCGAAATCACACCTTTGTCATTCAAAGTGGCGGGCAAACTCGCCACCGTCGACCTTCAAGTGGGAGAGGCGATTTCGCAAGGTGAGCTTCTCGCCCAGCTCGACGACACTGCGTACCAAAATACGGTGGAGGAGCGTCGCGCAGCACTCGATGAAGCCACCGCGTTGATGGAACAAGATCAAAACACACTGCGCCGACAGCAACAGCTGTTCGAGCGCAACGTCGTCTCCCGCGTGGCTGTGGAGAATGCTGAAACGAGCGTGCGATCGCGCCGCGCCCAGCTCACCCAGGCAGAGCGGGCGCTGTCCACCGCCCAAGAAAACCTTGCCGATACAAAGCTGTTCGCCCCCTATCCCGGTCTCATCAATGCGGTGGAGGTGGAGTCTTTCCAAACGATCTCGGCGGGGACCACAATCGTGTCAGTCTACCAAGCCGAGGCGTTCGAGGTTTCCTTCTCTGTCAACTTCGCGACAGCGTCGCGCCTGGTTGTCGGCACTCCCGCGACGGTCCGTCTCGCCGATGATCCGAGCGCGGCTTTTTCCGCAACGGTGACAGAGCTTGGGGAGCGGGCCGACACCGTGTCGTCGTTTCCGGTCGTCGTCACCCTCACTGAAACATCGGACTTTATGAAAGCTGGGATGGCCGTCGAGGTGGCGCTCACTTTTGCGCTGTCGGAGGCGACAGGCTTCCTCCTGCCCATGAGCGCGGCCATCAACGAAGGTCAGATTCCGCCGCACAGCCCGGGAGACCGCGTTCCTGTCGATGTTTATGTCTTCGACCCGGCAACAAGCACCGTTGCCCGCCGCACCGTCGTCATGGGCGGCATCCGCGAGAACAAGCTTGTGGTCGTCGAGGGGCTTTCTGAGGGGGAGCGTGTCGCGACCGCGGGTGTCTCTTTCCTACGCGATGGGATGAGCGTGAGGCTCGTGGAACAGGGGTCCTAGGCCATGGGTGCTGTTACCAATTTCGCGCTGACCCGTTCGACCTTCACGACGCTCGTTATGCTCGTGATCCTAGCTGTCGGCGTATCGAGCTATCTGCAGCTTCCTAAGCGTGAGAATCCGGAAATCACGATCCGCACCGCCGTCGTCATCGCCGAGTTCGATGGGATGGCGCCCGCGCGGGTGGAGGACTTGATCGCGATCCCTCTGGAGCGAAAAATCCGTGAGATTGCCGAAGTCGACACCATTGAAACGGTGATCACGACGGGCCGGGTCATGCTTTATCCGGTGCTACGCGATGAAGCGAGTGCGGCGGACATCGACGCCTCCTGGGAAGACCTTCGCAACAAAATGGACGAGATCGCGCCGGAGTTGCCGGATGGCACCATCGGCCCCATGGTGAATACCAACTACGGTGATGTATCAATCGCGACAATTGCTGTCACGGGTGATGGCTTCTCCATGGCTCAGATCGAAGACGCCGCCGAAACGCTGCGCCGACAACTTTCACCCATCGAGGGAATTGCAAAGATTACCCTGTACGGCGTGCAGGATGAGCGGATCTGGCTTGACCTCGATACGAGGAAACTCGCAGCCGTCGGTGTCCAGCTTGAGCAGCTGTTGGCCGATCTTTCCGCTCAGAACGTTATCCTGCCCGCCGGCGAGATCGACGCTGACGGCACGCGCGTCGTTCTGGAGGCCGATGGCGATCTCAGTTCGGTGGACGCCATCGAGAGTGTATTGACCAAAGTATCGGGGCTTTCCGGCTACATCCGGCTCAGCGACCTTGTGGACGTTCGCAGAGGTTACGTGGAGCCCAAGGAGACGCCCGCCTTCTACAACGGCAAGCCAGCAGTGATCCTCGCCGTTGAGATGACGCCCGACACCGACATCCAGGTGCTGGGCGCAACGCTGAAGGCCGAGGTGCCGAAACTTCAGGCGCTGCAACCCATAGGGATTTCCTACAGCTTCTCCACCTTCCAGGAAGAGAACGTCACGGCCTCCATCAACAACGCGCTTCAGAATGTGGGGCAGACGTTCGTTGTTGTCTTGTTGGTGATGCTCGTCTTTCTTGGCCTACGGGCCGCGGTCGCCATCGCATGCATCATCCCGTTCACGGTCGCGATCGCATTGGTGGCCATGAGCGCGCTTGGCATTGCGGTGGAGCAGGTGTCCATCGCTGCAGTCATCATCTCTCTCGGGCTCCTGGTCGACAACGGGCTTGTCGTTGTCGAAGACATCGAGGGCCGCGTGAAGGCAGGGGACGACCCTTATGCCGCCGCCCGTGCCGCCGGCGGCCAATTTGCGATCCCCCTTGCGGTCGCCTCCATCACCACGGTGTCAGCATTTTTGCCCATGCTTTTAGTGCCGGGCACGGAGGGCGAATTCTCGTATTCTTTGGGCATGGTGGTCGCTTCGATGCTGATCGGCTCCTGGTTCACCGCCCTTTACATCCTGCCGCTCATTTGCGTTTGGCTTCTGCGACCCAGCGGGGAAACCCAGCCAAAGCCCCCGTGGCTGGCGCGGGCCTATGGCGGTGTCGTGCGTCGGACAATGCGCTTCGGCATTCTTGTCATCCCGCTTGTCTACGGCGCCGTCGCATTCAGTGCGACGCAGTTTTCAAAGGTGCCGGCAGAGATGTTCCCGCTTAGCGAACGAGCCGATCTCATCGTCTACATGGATATGCCCAAGGGGACTGCGATCTCCGAAACCGAGCGGCAGGCACTCGCGGTGAACGCGTGGTTCACTGACGAAACCATCAATCCAGAAGTGTCCGACACCACAGTCTACATCGGCGAAGGCGGTCCACGCTTTTACTTGTCGCTCGACCCAGCAAAACCCGACCAGGCAAGCGCCTTCCTTCTCATCAACACCAACGACAGCGCCGGCGCAGCCGCGATGGTGGAGCGCGCGCGGCGCGCCCTTCCCCTTCAGCACCCGGCCGCGCGCTACCGCATCACCCGCCTGTCCCAGGGGGGCGCTGAATCGGGGATTGTGGAGGTCGAAATCCGCGGACCAGACGGCGACCTCCTCCTCACCGCCGCGCGCCAGGTGGAGGCGGCGTTCGCCGCCCTCCCCAACGTGGTCCAGAACGAGACCGACTGGGGCAACAAGGTCCTCAAGGTCATTGTCGACATCGCGCAAGACAAAGCACGGGAGTTCGGGGTGACGTCCCGCGACATCAGCGAGCTGATGGATGCTTACTTTTCCGGAACGGCTTACTCCACATTCCGCGAAGGGGACGAACAGATCCCGATCGCGCTGCGGGCGTCGCATGGGAGCCGGGATAGTCTGGAGGATCTTGCCAATCTGTCCATCGCCGCAAATGGTCAGCTTGTCTCCATCGATCAGGTGGCGACCTTCCGTCCGATCCTAGAGTACTCGTCGATCAGGCGGGAAGATCAGGTGCGGCAGATCATCATTTCGGGCAAGAGCACCAGCCTATCGGCGGCAGACACGCTGCAGCGGATCACCCCGACACTTGATAACCTGAACCTCGGGCCTGAGTACTCGATTTCGATTGGCGGAGAACTTGCCGACAGTGAAGAGGTCTACACCACGATCAGCGGCAATCTACCTTTGGCACTTGGCGTGATGCTGGTCGCGCTTGTTTTTCAATTCAATTCGTTCACCCGCACTCTGGTGACCCTCGGAACTATTCCCATCATTTTAGTGGGCGCGCCCTACGCGCTCCTGATCGCTGGGCAGCCCATGTCGTTCTTTGCCGTGCTCGGGCTGATGTCGCTGATGGGCATTATCATCAACAACGCCATCGTTCTCATCAATCAAATCGACATCGAGCGCGAGACAATGTCCTTCGACGATGCCATCGTCACGGCCTCCCAAAAGCGCGCGAAGCCCATTATGTTGACGTCGCTCACGACCGTGTTCGGACTGGTGCCGATGGCGCTCTCGGGCGGCGCTTTGTTTGAGCCCATGGCAACCATCATGATCGGGGGGCTCCTGCTCGCCTCCCCCATCACACTGTTGTTCGTACCATGCGCCTGCTATCTTCTCATGAGGCCACGAAGCGACAAGCATGGCGTGATGACGACAAGATCAGATGCAATGGGAAGTCCGCAAACTGCGAACAACTTGGACCCTTGATTGCAAATACGACAACGTCGTCGCAGCGGGGACCGC
>CAKZYH010000536.1 GCA_937884725.1 uncultured Paracoccaceae bacterium | reverse complement strand
TCCGGCCCATAGGTCGCCAGCGCGCGGTCCCACATGGCCTTCACCGCGCGGCAGGCGGGCAACTCCGCGCCGGCCTCATCCGCGAGCGCGGTAAACAGCGCCACATCCTTGTGCATGAGCCCGGTGGAGAAGCCGTAGTCGAAGGTGCCGGGCAGGATCGAGCGGGGGAATTTTTGCCCCGTCGCCGTGTTGGCCCCGCTTGACGCATTGATCACGTCGACCATGATTTCGGGCCGCAACCCGGCCTTGGCGCCCAGCGCAATTGCCTCCACCGAGAGCGCCGTCGCGGCCGCGGAGAGGAGATTGTTGACGAGCTTCATGGTCTGCGCGAGCCCCGCCTCATGGCCCACATGGAAAGGCTTGCCGATGGCCTGAAAGTACGGCGTCAGCGCCACGTAGTCTGCGTCAGGCCCGCTCACCATCACCGCAATGGTGCCCGCCCGCGCACCGCCCACACCGCCGCTCACCGGCGCATCGATCCAGGTTACCCCCGCCTCCGCCGCGCGCGCGCTCACGGCCCGCGCAACGTCCGGCCCCGAGGTGGAAAGGTCTACCACCCGCCCGCTTCGCTTGTGCGCCAGCAGGTCCGCGCTGACGGCCTCCACCACCGGGGGGGTCGGCAGCGACAGGAAGACAATATCACACGCCGCCACCTCAGTGAGCGAGCCGGCGCGAATAGCTCCGGCGTCGATCACTTCGGCGCCGGCGGCCTCGTTCACATCGAACGCGAGCATCCCCGGAAACGCATTGGCCATGCGCGCGGCCATCGGCGCACCCATTTTGCCAAGGCCAACAAAACCGATGGTCATCTCGTCCCTCTCCCCATCGCCGTCCGCGCTCACTCAGCGCGCGGTGGGCACCGGCGCCTCGGCGGGCACAACGATCTTGTTGGCGATCACGTCGTCGCTGTTTTCAGCAATCTCTTTCAAGAAGGTGCGAAAGGCCAGGGCGGGGCCTCGGTTTTCGCGCCCGGGCGGACATACAATGCGAAAGTTACCGGCCACCGCCAACACGTGGGCAAACGGCGCGACCAGCCGGCCGGAGCGGATCAGATCAAGGCACATGGAGGAGCGCGCCAACGCGACGCCCCCACCCTCCAGCGCCGCATCGATCACATGGTCGGCCTGGCTGAACGAGGGTCCATGCCACGGCGACGCCAACGGGAAACCCGCAGCGGCAAACCAACGGTTCCAGTCCGGCGTCGGCTGCAAAAAGTTGATGCTCTCGTCCCAAAACAGCGTTTCGCCGTGGAGGTCGGGCGGAGCTGAGACCCGCGCGGCAACCTCCGGCGGCATCACTGGCAGCACATATTCGTCGAGCAGCGGCTCGCTAAACAGGCCTTCGTCACGCGCCGGGCCAAAGCGCACCGCAAGGTCGATCCCGTCGCGCTCGAAGCTCAGCATGGCGAGCGTTGTCACGATGCGCAGCTCCACATCCGCATTGAGCCGCGCAAAGCGACCCAGATGCGGCGCGAGCCACCGGGCGGCAAAGCCCGGCCCCGCGGTGATCACAAGGCGATTTTCATCGTTCAGCCGCACCGCCTCGCTCCAGCCGCGCCGCAGCGTCGTGAACGCATCCGCCGCATAGGGGGCGAGGGTGCGCCCCGCGTCGGTCAACTCCACCTTTCGGGTGAGCCGCATGAAGAGCGGCGCCCCCAGTTCCTCCTCCAACTGCTTGATTTGAAAGCTCAGCGCGGCGGGCGTGACGTTCAGCTCCGCCGCCGCTTTGGCGAAGCTGAGATTGC